>JAICSC010000032.1 GCA_025937085.1 Nocardioides sp. | reverse complement strand
CCACGTCTTCGGGAGCCGGTAGGCCAGGTCCAAGGCGTCGGCCAGCACCTGCATCCCACCGTAGGTCGAGACCCCCAGGGCGGTCGCGAACGGCTCGGGCGCGAACGCCGCGATCGGCGGGCAGCCCTCGCCGCCCAGGGACACCTCGCAGTCGTCGAACCCCGGCAACCCCGCATCCCCCACACCGCGGTACCGGTCTCGTCGGTGGCCGGGTGCAGCACACACCACCGCAACCCCAGCTCCAGCTTCGCCAACCCCGCCCGCCGGGTCGGCGCAGCGGCTGCGGCGGAGGTGATGCTCATACGAGTATTGGATCAGAGGCCACCGACACCCACCCCCGGAATCGGGGGTTGTCCACAGGGCGGGCAGAACTTCTCGAACTCTTCGGCCCTGACCACCAGGAGTAGCGCGGCACTGGGCCGGCCGGGTCTGGTTCGGTGGTCAGGCCGGCCGAGGCCCTGGGCGAGGCCGCGTCGAGACCCAACACCCGCAACCCGACCTCGGCGCGAGAGCCCTAGGCACTGGGGTCTCGACCAGCACGGCGCTGCGCCCGGATCGAGTCGGGCTCGCCCTCCTCAATGCGGGCAGTAGGGGCCACAATTCCGACGAGGGAGATCGCATGGCGGTGAATCACGGACGCCGAACTGACCAGGGAACGCTGGCAGACCTGCTTGGACGCCACGCAGCGCGGCACGGTGTGCCCGGCGCGGCGCTCGGGGTGCTCCGCGCCGGCGAGCTCGTGACCGCCTGCTACGGAGTGGCCGACATCAGGACCCAGCGGCCGGTGACCGCCAGCACCCCGTTCAGCCTGGGGTCGCTCACCAAGCCACTGGTGGCGACGCTCGTCGTCCGGCTAGCCGAGGCAGGCGAGCTGAGCCTGGACGACACGCTGGCCGATCGGATCCCCGAGACCGCCGGCACCACGTGGGCCGAGCAGGTGACCCTCCGCGACCTGATGTCCAACCGTTCCGGGCTGCCGATGACGCTCGACCTGGAGTTCGGCTTCGACCGGCGCACCGACGCCGACGACGACGCCCTCGCGCGGTTCGCGGCGGAGATCGCCGCACACGCTCCGTCCCCCCGGATCTGGTCCTATACGAACGCCGGCTGGTGCCTGCTCGGCCGAGCCGTCGAGGCGGTCAGCGGTACGACGTTCGAAAAGGCCGCGGGTCAACACCTCAGCTCCGCAGGGGTCCGGGGCATCTGCTTCGCGACCGAAAGCTCCGTCGCCGACCGAGTGACCGGTCACGACCTGTCCGACCAGGGGCCTGTCCCCGTGCCGCCGCTGGTCAACCGGGCGTACGCCGCAGCCGGTACCAGCGCCACCGGCGGGGTCGAGGCCATGCTGGACTTCGCCCGCTTGCACCTCACCGAGTCCGGCCTGGCCGTGCTCCGCGAGACGACCGAGCCTAGGCCGATCCCGGGGTGGTTCGACGCCTGGTGTCTGGGATGGGCCCGTTTCGACTGGTCGAACGGTCCGGTGTGGGGCTGGGACGGCATGATCAACGGGGAGCGGACCCTCCTCCGGCTCCTACCCGATCTGCAGTCGGCCGTCGTCCTGCTGGCGAACGCCTCGTCCGGTCGCGCACTCGCCAGGACCCTGCTGCCCGAGCTCATGGAGGCGACGTTCGGCATCCGGCTTCCGGCGTGGCGACCTGCCCCGACCGGAGCGGCCGCCGGGGACCTGTCCCGGTTCGCCGGAGCGTACACATGGCCCGACCGCCGTATCGACGTCAGCGTGGCCGACGAAGGACTGCGCATCACCGAGGGTGACCGCGAGGCGCTCGCGCGTCCCCTCGACGACCGCACCTTCCTCCTGGAGCCCGAGGACGCCGACGGCCCGACGGTCACGTTCGGCGAGCTCGCCGACGGGCGGCCGGGAGTGCTCTACGACTACGTGTGGGCCGTACCGCGCTCCGATCAGGCCCGCCCATGAAGATCCAGCACTTCCTCGGCCAGGCGGTCTCTCGACCATCACCTACCCGACGCTTCGAGGTCATCCCGCTCAAACCGGTTTTCGACCCCGCGCCGAGTCTCCATACACTTCGGGCATGACCCAGACACCGCCGCACTTGTCCACGACGACGCCGCAGCAGCCGGCCGTCGTCGTACCGGACAAGCCGGCGCTCGAGGGTCTCGAGGACAAGTGGGCCAAGCAGTGGGAGACCGACCAGACGTACGCGTTCGACCGGACGAAGACGCGCGAGCAGATCTACGCGATCGACACCCCGCCCCCGACCGCGTCGGGCACGCTCCACTTCGGCAGCGTCTGCTCCTACACCCAGTGCGACCTGATCGCCCGCTACCAGCGGATGCGCGGCAAAGAGGTCTTCTACCCGATGGGCTGGGACGACAACGGCCTGCCCACCGAGCGTCGGGTGCAGAACTACTACGGCGTCCGGTGCGACCCGTCGGTCGCCTACGACCCGCACTTCACACCACCCGAGAAGCCGGACCGCAAGCGACAGGTGCCGATCAGCCGCGCCAACTTCGTCGAGCTCTGCGAACGCCTCACGGCCGAGGACGAGGTCGCCTACGAGGCGCTGTGGCGCCAGGTCGGGCTGTCGGTGGACTGGAACTTCCTCTACCGCACCATCAGCGAGGACTGCCGCGCCACGTCGCAGCGGGCGTTCCTGCGCAACCTGACCCGCGGCGAGGCCTACCTGCAGGAGTCACCGACGCTCTGGGACATCACCTTCCAGTCGGCGGTCGCCCAGGCGGAGCTCGAGGCACGGGAGTACCCGGGCCACTACTACCGCGTCGCGTTCCACGGGGCCTCGACAGGCTCGACCGACGATCGCGTCTGGATCGAGACCACCCGCCCGGAGCTGATCCCGGCGGTGGTGGCGCTGATCGCCCACCCGGACGACGAGCGCTACCAGTCACTGTTCGGTACGACGGTGACCAGCCCGGTCTTCGGCGTCGAGATCCCGGTGCTCGCCCACCCGGCGGCGGAGCCGGACAAGGGCGCCGGCATCGCGATGTGCTGCACCTTCGGCGATCTCACCGACGTCCAATGGTGGCGCGAGCTCCAGCTCCCCGTGCGTACCGTGATCGGTCGCGACGGGCGCCTGCTCCGCGAGACTCCCGCGTGGCTCTCGTCGGAACCCGCCTCCGCGTCGTACGCCGAGCTGGCGGGCAAGACCACCTTCTCCGCCCGCGAGGCGTTGGTCGCGATGCTGCGCGAGTCCGGCGACCTCGACGGCGAGCCGAAGCCCACCCAGCGGATGACCAACTTCTACGAGAACGGCGACAAGCCCCTCGAGATCGTGTCCACCCGTCAGTGGTACATCCGCAACGGCGGTCGTGACGCTGCGCTGCGCGAGATGTTCATCGCCACCGGCAGCCGCATCGACTGGACCCCGGAGTACATGCAGCACCGCTACACCAACTGGGTGGAGGGCCTCAACGGCGACTGGCTGGTCAGCCGGCAGCGGTTCTTCGGCGTGCCGTTCCCGGTCTGGTACCCGCTCGACGAGTCCGGCGAGCCCCGGTACGACGAGGTCATCGTCGCCGACGAGGCCGAGCTCCCGATCGACCCCGCCACGGCCGCACCTCCCGGGTACGACGAGTCGCAGCGCGACGAGCCGGGTGGCTTCATCGGTGACCCGGACGTGATGGACACCTGGGCCACCTCCTCGCTGACCCCGCAGATCGCCGGCGGCTGGGAGCGCGACCCCGACCTGTGGCAGCGGGTCTACCCGATGGATCTGTGCAGCCAGGCGCACGAGATCATCCGTACCTGGCTGTTCTCACGCGTGGTGCGCGCCCACTTCGAGGACGGAACCGTCCCCTGGACCCACGCGATGATCTCCGGGTTCGTGCTGGACCCCGACCGCAAGAAGATGAGCAAGTCCAAGGGCAACGCCGTCACGCCGATCGCGCTGTTGGATCAGTACGGCACCGACGCCATCCGGTGGCGCGCCGCCTCCCTACGCCCCGGCCTCGACTCAGCGTTCGACGAGAAGCCGCTCAAGGACGGCCGGCGGCTGGCGATGAAGATTCTCAACGCCTCGAAGTTCGTGCTCGGCTCCGTCGGCGCCGTCACGCCCGACCCGGCGCTGGTGACCGAGCCGGTGGACCGCGCGCTGCTGGCGCGGCTGCACGACGTCGTCGGCAGGGCGACCGTGGCCTTCGAGGCCTACGACTACACGACGGCCCTGGACGCGACCCAGAAGTTCTTCTGGGAGTTCTGCGACGACTACCTCGAGCTGGTCAAGGAGCGCGCCTACGACGAGGCCGGTGGTCCCGCCGCCGAGTCGGCCAAGGCCACGCTCGCCTTGGCGCTCCACGTCCAGCTACGGCTGCTCGCACCCTTCGTCCCGTTCGTGACCGAGGAGGTCTGGTCCTGGTGGCAGAGCGGCTCGATCCACCGCTCGGCGTGGCCAGCGACCGCCGAGCTCGGTGAGGTGGACGGCGATCCCGGCACGCTCGACGCGGTGGCGGCGGCGCTGATCGGCCTGCGCGGGGCGAAGTCCCAGGCGAAGGTGTCGATGCGGCATGAGCTCTCCGCGGTCGAGTTCTCCGGGCCCGAGTCGGCGCTCGGAGCCGTCCGGTCGGCGGAGGCGGACCTCGTGCGGGTCGGGCGGATCACCGCGACACCGACGTACGTGACCTCGGACGACGGCGAGCTGACCGTCTCCGCCACGGTGGCCCCGGAGAGCTGACCCGACACAGGGTCAGTGGTGACTGTGCCCCTTGCCGTGCCCCTCGCCGTGCCCCTGACCGGCCTCGTGGCCGTGGCACCAGCCCAGGTGGCGACCGTGGTCGCGCGAGGCGGACGCCGGAGCCGCCTTCGGGTGCGTCAGGTGCCCAGGCTCATGATGTGGCTTCTGCGGCGCCCCCGTCGGGGTTGTGTGGACCGCCGAATCGCTGGGCGACTGGGTCGTCGACTGAACGACGTGGACCGAGTGGACCGGCCGGACCTGGTGCTGGGAGCCGGAGTCGGCGCGCCCGGCTGCGGGCTCGTCGGTCGACGACTCCTCCGAGGCTCCCGAGGCGAGACTGAGCATGGGTGCCGCGACCACGGACACAGGAATCTTGCGTGGATCGAGCCAGCCTGGTGCGGCCTGGCTACGGACCGAGGTCACCAGCAGCACGGCTGCGATGACAGCGATGACGACGAATGCCGCCAGTGGCCCCTTGTGTTCGGCGCCCACGGACGTGTCCCCCCTCAGGACCAGTGACGGTGCCGGCACAGTCTTCCGGCCGGCGTTGCGCGCGACGAGACGGCGCGCCCGAAATGGCCCGGAAATGGCCCGAACGGACTAGCCCGCTAGTCCCATGGCCCGTCCGGTCAGGCGGACTTCTTCTTCTTCGCCTCGGACTCACGCGGCACCAGGGTCGGTGCGACATCGTCGGTCACGACCTCGTCGGTGACGATGACCTTCCCGATGTCGTCGCGCGAGGGGACGTCGTACATGACGTGGAGGAGGACCTCCTCGAGGATCGCGCGGGCTCCCCGAGCACCGGTGCCGCGTTCGAGAGCCTTGATGGCGACCGCCCGGATGGCCTCGTCGGTGAACTCCAGCACCACCTCGTCGAGCTCGAAGAGCTTCTGGTACTGCTTGACGAAGGCATTGCGCGGAACCGTGAGGATCTCCATCAGCGCGTCGACGTCTAGCTTGTTGACGGTGGCGATCATCGGAAGTCGGCCGATGAACTCGGGGATCAGGCCGAACTTGGTGAGGTCCTCGGGGCGGACCTGAGCCAGCAGGTCGTCCGAGTCGCGCTCCTCGGCACCCCTGACCTCGGCGGTGAAGCCGAGGGTCTTCTTGCCGACCCGCTGCTCGATGATGTGATCGAGCCCGGCGAACGCGCCGCCCACGACGAACAGGATGTTCGTCGTGTCGATCTGGATGAACTCCTGGTGGGGGTGCTTGCGGCCACCTTGGGGCGGCACCGACGCCGTGGTGCCCTCGATGATCTTCAGCAGCGCCTGCTGCACGCCCTCACCCGACACGTCTCGCGTGATCGACGGGTTCTCGGCCTTGCGGGCGACCTTGTCGATCTCGTCGATGTAGATGATGCCGGTCTCGGCCTTCTTCACGTCGTAGTCGGCGGCCTGGATCAGCTTGAGCAGGATGTTCTCGACGTCCTCGCCGACGTAGCCCGCCTCGGTCAGCGCGGTCGCGTCGGCGATCGCGAAGGGGACGTTGAGCATCCGGGCCAGCGTCTGGGCGAGGTAGGTCTTCCCGCAGCCGGTCGGTCCGATCACCAGGATGTTGGACTTGGCGACCTCGACCGCCTCGTCCTTGGCGTGCTTGGCCGCCGTGGTCGGCTGCAGGCCCGCCTGGACGCGCTTGTAGTGGTTGTACACCGCGACCGCCAGGGTCTTCTTGGCGCGCTCCTGGCCGATCACGTAGGAGTTGAGGAACTCGAAGATCTCACGAGGCTTCGGGAGCTCGTCGAGGCTGACCTCGCTGCCCTCGGCGAGCTCCTCCTCGATGATCTCGTTGCAGAGGTCGATGCACTCGTCGCAGATGTAGACGCCGGGGCCGGCGATCAGCTTCTTGACCTGCTTCTGACTCTTCCCGCAGAAGGAGCACTTCAGCAGGTCGCCTCCGTCACCGATACGTGCCACGTGCGGTCATCCTCCGGTTCGGCCGGCCTGGTGCCGGTGGTGTCCTCATGCTGTGTCGGTCTGCAAGGGGGCAAGTCCTTCGACGGTACATCCTCGGCGCCTCCTTGACAGGACCCCACGCGCGATCTTTGCCTGGCGGCCGGCCCTCCGCGGGGCCGACGCGCCGAGGGTGGTCAGGCGAGTGCGGGCACTCCTGCTCGCGAGCTCAGAACTGCGTCGATGAGGCCGTACTCGACCGCCTGCTCCGCGGTCAGGATCTTGTCGCGCTCGATGTCGCGGCTGACCTCGGCCTGGTCCTTGCCGGAGGCGTCCGCGATCATCCGCTCGAGCAGCTCGCGCATCCGGATGATCTCGTTGGCCTGGATCTCCAGGTCGGAGATCTGGCCTCCCGTCCCCTCCGTGTAGGGCTGGTGGATCAGGATCCGGCTGTTCGGGAGGGCGAGGCGCTTGCCCGGAGTACCGGCCGCGAGCAGGACCGCCGCCGCCGAGGCGGCCTGGCCCAGGCAGACGGTCTGCACGTCGGGCTTGATGAACTTCATCGTGTCGTAGATAGCCGTGAGTGCGGTGAACGAGCCGCCCGGGCTGTTGATGTAGATCTGCACGTCCTGGTCGGGATTCATCGACTCCAGGCAGAGCAGCTGCGCCATCACGGCGTTGGCGACGTCGTCGGAGATCGGGGTGCCGAGGAAGATGATGCGGTCCTCGAAGAGCTTGCCGTAGGGGTCGATCCTGCGGAAGCCGTACGACGTCCGCTCCTCCCACTGCGGGATGTAGTAGTTCATCGTCTGTCCTCTCGTGCCAGGTCAGCGGGCCGGTCGGCCGTCGTCGGCCGCCTCGGCGGCACTGGTGATCACGTGGTCGATGAAGCCGTACTCCAATGCCTGCGACGGGGTGAACCAGCGGTCGCGGTCGGAGTCGAGCTCGATCTGCTCGATGGACTGGCCGGTGTGCTGCGCCTGGAGCTCGGTGAGCTGCTTCTTCAGCAGCAGGCTCTGCTCGGCCTGGATCTTGATGTCGGAGGCCGACCCGCCGATCCCGCCGCTGGGCTGGTGCATCATGATCCGCGCGTGCGGCAGCGCGTAGCGCTTGCCCTTGGCGCCGGCACACAGCAGGAACTGACCCATCGACGCTGCGAGGCCCATCCCGACCGTGGCCACGTCGTTGGGGATGTAGTTCATGGTGTCGTAGATCGCCATCCCCGCGTCGACCGACCCGCCCGGGCTGTTGATGTGCAGGAAGATGTCGGCCTTCGGGTCCTCGGCGGACAGCAGCAGCAGCTGGGCGCAGATCGCGTTGGCGTTCTGGTCGCGGACCTCGGAGCCCAGGAAGATGATCCGCTCCTTGAGCAACCGCTGGTAGATGTGGTCGTCGAGGCCGTAGCCCGGGCCGCCGTTCTGGGCGTACGGCTGTGCAAGCGGAGGGGACGAATAGTCGTTCACCCCAGCGACCCTAGCCGGATCGACCGACGCTTCCACGCGTGGTGGGGCACTGTTCGCCGACAGCGGAAGGTCGGAGCCCCCTGACTACTGGGCAGGCTCCTGTGCGGGCTCCTCGGCAGGCTCCGCGGTCTCCACCTCGGTCTGGGCGTCGGGCTGGCCCGGGTCACCGAGCGTCCCGTCGGGACGGAGGTTCTTCAGGTCGATGACGTTGCCGGCACCGTCGGTCACGGTCGCGCTCTCGACGATCTGCGCGAGCGCCTTGCCGCGACGGATCTCCGCGACCAGCTCGGGCACGTGGTTGTGCTCGAGCATGTGGTTGACGAACTCCTGCGGATCCTGGCCGGACTGCTGGGCCCGCCGCATCATGTGCTCGGAGAGCTCCTGCTGGTCGACCCCGACCTCGAGGTCGTTCGCGACCTTGTCGAGGACGAACTGGGCGGCGACCGCGTCGCGGACGCGGCGCTCGAGGTCGGCCTCGAACTCGTCCTGGGTCTGGCCCTCCTCCTCGAGGTACTTGTCGAAGGTCATCCCGGCGAAGGCGAGCTGCTGCTCGATGCTGCGGCGGCGCTCGTTGAGCTCGTCGGCGACGATGGCGTCGGGCAGCGGCACATCGACCTGGTCGAGGAGCTTCTCGAGGACGGCGTCGCGCGCGGCGGCGGCCTGCTCGAGACGCTTGCCGTTGCCGAGCCTGGCGCGGACGTCCTCGGTCAGCTCGTGGGCCGTGTCGAACTCGGAGGCCAGCTGGGCGAACTCGTCGTCGTACGCCGGCAGCTGTTGCTCCTGCACCTGCCCGACCGTGACCTGGACCTCGACGTCCTCGCCGACCAGGTCGCCGCCGACCAGCTGTGAGCTGAAGGCCTTGTCATCGCCGGCGCTCATGTCCACCAGCGCCTCGTCGAGGCCATCGAGCATCCCACCGCGGCCCACGCGGTAGGACATCCCGCTCACCTCGGCGCCGTCGACCGGCTCGCCGTCCTTGGTGGCCACCAGGTCGATCGTGACGAAGTCGCCCTCGGCTGCGGGTCGCTCGACGTCGACCAGGGTGCCGAAGCGTTCGCGGAGCGCCTCGACCTGCTCGTCCACGTCGTCGTCGGAGATCGCCACCTCGCCGACCTCGGCGCTCAGGCCGTGCCAGTCGGGAACGGTGATGTCGGGCCGTACGTCGACCTCCGCGGTGAACTCGATGGCCTCGTTGTCGTCGATCCGGGTGACCTCGACCTCCGGCTGGGCCAGCGGCTGGAGGTCATGGGACTGCAGGGCCTCGACGTACTTCTGCGGGACGACCTCGTTGATCGCCTCCTGGAGCACGGCACCTCGCCCGACCTGGCGGTCGATCACCATCGGAGGCACCTTGCCGCGGCGGAAACCCGGGACGTTGATCTGCTGGGCGATGGTCTTGTAGGCCTTGTCGAGGCTCGGCTTGAGCTCCTCGAAGGGCACCTCGACGGTCAGCCTGGCCCGGGTCGGGCCCACGGTCTCGACGGCGCTCTTCAATCGATGTCTCCTAGCTGGGGGAAGCCGCTCGCACGGCGGTTCCCAGCGTAGGGCACCGCCGGGAACGCACCTAACCGTCACCCACCCGTCACGAACCGAGCGAGGCGGCCAGTCCGGTCCCGTCCGGACCGACCCGATCGAGCAGCTCGTCCATCCCGACCGGCTCGCTGATCAGGTGCCCCTGGAGCAGGCTGACCTCCGCGCCCCGGGCGAGGAGGAGCCGCTCGGGCGACTCGACGCCTTCGGCGACGGTGGCGAGCTCGAGGTCCCGCAGAGTCCGCACCACGTTCGTGTACAGCAGCCTCGACCGGTCGTCGTGGGCATCGATCAGCGACTTGTCGATCTTGACGAGGTCCCACTCCCACTGCTCGAGCAGGCTGAACGTCGCGTAGCCGGCGCCGAAGTCGTCGATGGCCAGCCCCATCCCTCGTTCCTTGAGCCGTTGGGCGAGCAGGTCGTGCTGGCGGGTCCAGCGCCCGTAGCTGCGCTCGGACAGCTCGAGCACGAGGCGCACGTCCCGCTCCCCCAGCGTGCGGCCGAGGCGTTCGAACACCGGGTTGTCGAGGCGGAACTGCTCGAACTCCAGGTTGACCGTCAGATGCAGCGGCGTCGACATCCGCCGGGCGAGCAGGTCCATCGCGTCGATCGCCTCGACGCCGATCTTCGCGGTGAGCTCGTCGAGGGTCTGGTGCCGGGCCGCCGAGCTGATGAGCGTCAGCGGCGAGACGTCGCCGAGCTCTGGATCGGTCGCCCGCAAAAGCGCCTCGCACCCCCAGAGGACTCCGGTGCGGGCATCGAGGATCGGCTGGAAGGCGACCTTGGTGGCCCCTTCGTCCAGCATGGTCGCAACCAGGTCCTTCTCGTCGCGCGAGGCCGCCGCAGCCCGGCCCGCACGCTTGGCGCCGCGCATGTGCTCCTCGGCGACTCGCATGACCTCCTCGACGGAGTCGTCGACCTCCTCACTGACTCCGACGCCGACGCTGACGTGGACCGTGATGAGCCGGCCCGCGACCGCGATCGGCGCGGTCACCGACTCGACCAGGGCCCGTACGTCGCCGGCGAGGGTGCCACGGTCGACGCCGCGCAGGAGCACCGCGAACTCGTCGCCGGCGAAGCGCGCGACCGCCGCGGTCGGGGGGACGGCGTCCTGCAGCCGGGAGGCGATCTCGCAGAGGACCTGGTCGGCGTCGAAGTGGCCGAGCTCCTCGTTGAGCTGCTTGAACTTGTCCAGGTCGAGGAAGAGCAGGGCCACCACCTCTCGGTCCGCTCGTTCGCGGACGGCCTGCTCGGCCAGCTCGACGAACATCGGGTAGTTCCACAGACCAGTCATCGCGTCGGTGACGCTTCGCAGGCGCAGCCCGGCCTCCCGGAGGTCCACCGTGCGCGACACGCTGGCCATGGCGGTCACCGCCTCGAGCAGCCGGCGGTCGGCCCCCGCGTAGGGGCGATCCCCCGGCATCCGCCGCAGCACCAGGAAGCGCACGGCGTCGATCGGACCGCTCAGCGACCCCGGCGGGCCCGGGCGCGGCACGATGTCGGCGGTCGCGCTCCGGATCGCCGACCGGGCGAAGCGGACCACCAGCCGGTCGTTGTCCTCGGCCGGCCACGGCAGATTGGCGGCCGCCTCGGACAGGACCGCCACCCCGCGGATGAGGCTCTGACTCATGCTGTAGCCGATCAGGGTGGCCACGACGAGACCCAGGCCCATGATCGCGACCTCGGCGCTGCCGGTGTCACCCGGCACCGTGTACGTCCGGCGCAGGGCGGCGATGAACGCCGAGGCGAAGTACAGGCCGAACAACGCGAACACGGTCGACCGCACGTCGAGCGCCTGCTGCGGCGAGCCCTGCCCGCGCATCCGACGGCGGACCCAGAACACCATTGACTCGACGACCATGTAGGTCACCAGTGCGACGAAGGTGCGGTCGAACGGTCGCAGCCCGAGGTCGACGTGAGGTGCGACGGACACCAGCGCCCACCCCGCGACGATGTCGTCGGTGCCGCGAGGTACGCCGTACCGCAGGCCGCCCTTGAACGCCACGGAGCTGGCGAGGACGAGCACGGCCCAGATCGGGAAGATGTGGCTGCCGGCGTCGAAGTCGCTGGCGAAGAGAACCGCCGCGGTCAGGCCGATCACGTTGGCCTCGGCGTCCCGGGACACGGTGATGCCGTACCGGGTGAGCAGCGGGATGCACAGCAGGCCGAGCACGGACACCGGCTGCCAGTGAGGGGCTCCCGACTCGTGCCACGCCCAGAACCCCAGCCCGATGGCGGCCAGGGCGGCGACGGCCAGACAGAGGTCGAACACGACGAGCCGTCGCGGAGTCACCGGCGTGGGCGACGATCCGGCCAGGAGGAACTCCCGAGTGGTAGCGGACACGCCGCCCAGTGTGACGTCAGTTGTCGGTCGGGGCGACAGGACTCGAACCTGCGATCTCCTGCTCCCAAAGCAGGCGCGCTAGCCACTACGCTACGCCCCGGTTGAACGGGTTCCGAGCGGACGACGGGAATCGAACCCGCGTCATCAGTTTGGAAGACTGAGGCTCTACCATTGAGCTACGTCCGCGCACCGTCCGCGGAGCGGTTCTCCCCTCCGGCGACGCCGCGACGTCATGGTGCCACAACGGCCACGGCCGCTCCGAATCAGTCGCGCCAGACCAGGAGCAGCGCCCGGTCGTCGGAACGCCCGCCGACCGAGTCGACCAGGGTCTTCGCACCACCGGCGAAGTTGCTGCGGAGCCGGCGGTCGGCCTGGCCGATCAGCCGGTCGATGCCGATGCCGATGTCGGTGGACCGCGTCTCGACCATGCCGTCGGTGTAGAGCATCAGTGCGTCCCCAGAGCGGAACACCCCGCCGGCCTCATGGAAGTCGGCGCCCGGGATCAGGCCCAACATCGGGCCCTCGGACTCCAACGGGGTCCATCGTCCGGCGCCGGCCCGCCAGTGCAGCGCCGGTGGGTGGCCGGCGGTCCAGACGGCGAAGGCGCCGGACTCCAGGTCGACGCTCAGATGCACGGCGGTGGCGAAGCCGTCCTGCCACGGATGGTTGAGCAGGTAGGCGTTGGTGGCGGGGAGGAACGCGCGGGGCTCGAGCGCGGTCACCAGGCCACCCATCGCCCCGGCGAGAAGGAGAGCCCTCGTGCCGGCGCGGTCTCCCTTGCCGGAGACGTCCACCACGGACACGTCGAGCCGCCCGGACTCGATGTCGCCCACCACGAAGAAGTCACCCGAGAATCGGGTACCGCCGGCCGAGCTGATCACCGACTCGGCGTGCCAGGGCGCCGGGAGGTCCGGCAGGACGCCCTGGCCCTGGATGCGGTCGCTCAGGTCGGCCAGCATCGACTCGCCCATGCTCCCGGCGATACCCAGCCGCGACCGGCGGAACGACGTCATCATCACGATGAAACCGAGCAGGAACATGACCGCCGTGGTGAACACGGCCCGGTTGGTGAAGCTGGGCACCTTCGGCAGGGCCAGGGTGAGCAGGACCAGGTTGTAGATCACGAACCACGGCAGGGCCCGGGGACTGAGGAACACGGCCCCGATCACCAGGGGAAGCGCGATCGTCGTGGTCGACACCCAGTCGGGGAGGGCCTGCATCAGCACGCCCACGATGGTCGCGAAGAAGAAGAGCGCCATGGTGGCGAGCCGGTCCGGCTGGGACCCGGCGACGAGGACGTCCCAGCGGCGCCGAGCCCGGGGAGCGGCGGGACGCTGCCCGGCGGTTGAGATCATCTGTCGGTCCAGTCCTGCGGTGGGGGGTCTCACTGTAGAGCCCGGGAGCGGAAGGTGCGCTGGCATTGCGGGCACCAGAAGATGTTGCGGCCGACCAGCACGTCCGTGCGCACGATCGAGCCGCAGACCAGGCACGGCTGGTCGGTACGCCGGTAGACGTAGACCTCCCCACCGTGGTCGTCGACGCGGGGCGGGCGTCCCATCGCGTCCGGCGTGTGCTCGGGGCGCACGGTGTCGATCCGGCCGGTGCGAACCCCCTCCGTCATCAGCTCCACGAGGTCGGCCCAGATCGCGCGCCACTGACCTACCCGCAGGGTGCGCCCAGGACGACGCGGATGGATCCGGTGTCGGAACAGCACCTCGGCGCGGTAGACGTTGCCGACGCCGGCGAGCACGGCCTGGTCCATCAGCAGGTCGCCGATCGCCCGTGGGCTCTTCGAGATCCGTGCCCACGCCCGCCCGGGGTCGGCGTCCGCACGGAGGGGATCGGGTCCCAGCTTCCCGACGATCTCGTCGCGCCGGGTCGAGGTGACCAGGTCACATCGCGTCGCTCCGCGCAGGTCGGCGTACGCCGGGTGGTCGCCGCCGCCGATCAGGCGCAGCCGCACCTGGCCGACCGGCGCCGGGACCTCGACCACCTGACGATGCACGTCGAACCCGCCGATCAGCCCCAGGTGCACGTGCACCACCCGGTCGGCGTCGAAGTCGAGGAAGAGGTGCTTGCCGGCCGACTCCGCAGCCAGCAAGGTCGACCCGTCGAGCTGGGTCGCCTCGACGTCGAACCGACCCTGCGGGCTGCTCACCCGGACCGGATGCCCGGCGAAGGCGTCGGTGAGCGCGGTGGCGAGCCGGTGCAGAGTGTGCCCCTCAGGCACGATCCTCCTCCGGCAGCGCCGGCAGGTCGCCGGTGGCCTCGTAGTCGGCGAGCATCGCGATCCGGCGGGCGTGCCGCTCCTCCCCGGTGAAGGCGGTCTCGAGGAAGAGGTCGACGAAGTGGGTCAGGTCGTCGATGGAGTGCATCCGGCCGCCCACCGAGACCACGTTGGCGTCGTTGTGCTGGCGGGCCAGGACCGCGGTCTCCTCGCTCCAGACCAGCGCGGCACGCACGCCCGTGACCTTGTTGGCGGCCATCTGCTCGCCGTTGCCCGAACCGCCGATCACCACGCCCAGGCTGCCCGGGTCGGCGACGACCGCCTCCGCGGCACGTAGGCAGAAGACCGGGTAGTCGTCGGTGGCGTCGTAGACGAAGGCGCCGTGGTCGACCGGCTCGTGGCCCTGCTCGCGGAGGTGGTCGATGAGGTGCTGCTTGAGTTCGAGACCGGCATGGTCCGTGCCGAGGTGGACGCGCATGGCGACAGTCTTCCAGCCCGTTCGGACGGCGGGAATCGCTCGTCTACAGTCCTGGGCATGGTGCGCCGCCTCGCGCCGGTCCCGTTCGCGGCCGCGATCGCCGGCACCGCAGCGATGGCACTGCTTTCGGCGTGCGGGGGCGGATCGCCGCAGGCCGGTCCGACCGGGAGCCCGCCCGGCGCCTCGCCGACGTCGGCGTCGTCCACACCGTCGTTCAGCCCTCGCCCACGGGACTTCCGGGCGATCCGCACGCTGATGGCCGCCCGGGCCAAGGCGGTGCTGGCAGGCGACGAGGCCGCTTTCCTGGCCACCGTCGACCCGCGCCAGCCGGAGCTCGCGTCCCAGCAGCGGACGTTGTTCGGCAACCTCCGCCAGCTCGGCGTCACCGGGCTTACGTACGGCGTCGACACGTCGGCCCTGGTGCCGGCGCGGGTCCCGGGCGGAGACCCGGTGCTCCACCCCGAGGTCGTCGAGCACCTCCGGATGCCCCGGACCCTGGCCCGCCCGGTGTCCAACCAGGTCGACATGACCTTCGTGCGACGCCATGGCCATTGGCTGGTCGGCGCGGTCAGCCAGCCGAAGGAGACCGGGCACTTCGACTCCCCCCAGGAGCGACCCTGGTTCGGCGTTCCCGTGGTGGTACGCCGCGACGGTCCGCTGACCGTCCTCGTGGACAGGTCCGCCGCCGACTCGCTCGACCGGCTCACCACGGCCGTCCGGGAGGACATCTCCTACGACGCGCACCTGCTCGGCGTGCCCGCGTCGTACCGCGTGCTGGTCGACGCGACCACGAACGGGCTGGCCTACGACTTCAGCTCGGTGTCGCAGGAGGAGGCGGCTGCCGTGACGTTCGGGCTCGCGGCGACGGACCCGCTGGGGGACCGCGTCACCGGACTCGCGGGCACCGCGATCAAGGTCAACCCGAAGCTCGTCGACGACGTGGTCTCCAACGCGGGGATCCTGCGTCACGAGCTCACCCACTACCTGCTCCGGCAGTACTCCGGCAGCAGTCCGAAGTGGCTCGCGGAGGGTGTCGCCACGTGGGTGCAGTACTACCCCGACGACTTCTCGCAACTGCAGGTGCCCGCGACGCTCTACGACTCGCTGATGCACGCGGACCGGGCGCTACCGAGCATCGGCCTGTTCAACACCGACCCCAGCGTCAACTACCCGATCTCGCAGGCCGCGGTCGCGGCGCTCGTGGACCGCGGTGGTGTCCCGAAGCTGATCGAGCTGATGAAGGCCTACCGGAGCCGGTACCGGGGCGTGAACGCCGACGCCCTCACGCCGCAGGTGTTGCGGCAGGTGTACGGCGTGACCGTCGCCCAGGTCGTGCGGGACGCGTTCGCGAGGCTGGCGCGGCTGCAGCACTGACCCGCGCGGCCCAAAGTCGTTGGACAGCCCGTGCCGGCGCGGGTTTCCTTGACGACATGGCCGACGAGAGCAAGGAAGAGGAGCGCCCCGAGATCCGCGTCGAGCGGGCGACCGACGCCGCCCGCTACCTCGCCTCCGACAAGCTGGTCTGGTTCGACGGTGTCAGCGACTCCGACGAGATCCAGCTGCGCGGCGTCCCGGAGGACCAGCGGTTCGCCGCCGAGGTGGTCGGCTCCGACGTCGACCCCGCGACGTACCCCGGCATCTACGGCGTCCGCCCGATGCAGCTCTCGGTGCCCGACGGCGACGGACATGGCCACGCCGTCCCCGTCGCGGGCCTGACCTGGGTCGGGGTCCATCCCGACCACCGCCGCCGTGGCCTGCTGACCGCCATGCTGAAGCACCACTTCGAGCAGACACGGCGCGAGGGGGTCCACCTGTCGGCGCTGCACGCGAGCGAGCCCGGCATCTACGGGCGGCACGGCTACGGGTTGGCATCCCTCGAGCTCGAGGTCGAGATCGGCCGCGGCTCCACGCTGACGGCGCCGCACCTCGAGGCCGAGGCCGCCACGATCACGACCCGGCTCGGCACGGTGAACGACCCCGGGATGAGCGAGCGGCGGCGACGGATCGACCTCGACCTCACCACGACCAACGTCGGCACGATCGTCGGGGATCCCGAGTTCTACGACCTCCTCAGCCACGTGCCGGCCGAGGAGACGCGCGACAGCGAGCCGCCGCGGATCCTCGTCGCTGTGCGTGACGGCCGCGACGTCGGCTACGTCACGTTCAAGCGCAAGCACAAATGGCCGAACTCCCGCCCCGCGGCCGAGGTGGAGGCCGGATCGCTCTCGGGCGCGCCCGCGACGCGGCTGGCGCTGCTGCGGCGCGTCACCGATCTCGACCTCTCCGGCAAGATCACGGTCAACGGGGTCGCGGGCAGCGACCCGCTGCTGTCGTGGGTGCAGGGTCCACGGGCCCTCGGCGACGTCAAGCCGTTCGACAGCCTGTGGGTACGCCTGGTCGACATCCAGGAGGCCGTGGCCGCGCGGGGGTACGAGGCCGACTGCGACGTCGTGGTCGAGGTCTCCGACGAGTCGGCACCCTGGAACGCCGGCCGCTGGCGGATCCGGGTCAAGGACGGCACCGGCGAGGCGACCCGCACCGACGACGCGGCCGAGGTCTCGCTGCCGGTCGCGGCGCTGGGTGCGGCGTACCTCGGCGGAGGCAACCTGGCCGAGATGCAGCGCGCCGGCACGATCGCCGAGCACCGGCCCGGAGCAGCCCGTGACCTGTGGCGCGCGTTCCGCACCGACCTCGGACCTTACGCGGCCCGTGGCTTCTGAGCCCGGCTGAACCGACCATGGCGTCCGCCGGACCGAGGCGTTAGCGTGTGACGCCATCCACCGCCGGCCTCGGCGGCCCTACCCGTCCCGGAGGTCGTGACGTGCGCATCCTCTTCGCGGACAAGCTGTCCGACCAGACGCTGCACGACCTCGAGGCCCGCGGACACGTGTGCGCGATGGAGCCCGGGCTTGGGGCGGACGACCTGTCCGGGCGGATCGCCGGGTACGACGTCCTGGTGGTGCGCAGCACGAAGGTCCGCCGCGAGGTGTTCGAGGCTGCGGATCGGCTCTCGCTGGTGATCCGCGCCGGTGCGGGCACCAACACGATCGACACCGATGCGGCGGCCGAGCGGGCGGTCTTCGTGTGCAACGTGCCCGGTCGCAACGCCGCGGCGGTGGCCGAGCTGACGATGGGGTTGTTGCTGGCGGTCGACCGCCGCATCGCGGACAACGTCGTGGACCTCCGCGAGGGCAGGTGGGACAAGAAGACCTACGGCAAGGCCGAGGGGCTGCTGGGCTCCACGATGGGGATCCTCGGCCTCGGTTCGATCGGGTTCCTGGTGGCGGAGCGCGCTTCCGCGTTCGGCATCCGCGTCCAGTCGGTCGCCAAGGAGGATCGTCCGGCTACGGCCGTGGCCCGGGCCGAGGAGCTCGGCATCACGATGTGCGACACGATCGAGGAGCTGGTGGCCTCCTCCGACATCGTGTCCCTGCACGTGCCCGCGAGCCCGGACACCCGGCACCTGGTGGACCAGGCGTTCCTGGAGCGGATGAGGAGGGGCGCGATCCTGCTCAACACCTCGCGCGGCGACGTCGTCGACGAGGCCGCGCTGCTGAAGGCGCTGGACGAGGGACGGGTGCGAGCCGGGCTGGATGTGTACGACGACGAGCCGGGCTCCGGTCAGGCGGCGTGGGACTCGCCGCTCGCCAAGCACCCCGGTGTCGTG
>JAICSC010000061.1 GCA_025937085.1 Nocardioides sp. | reverse complement strand
GGGACGGCGTCGCGGAGCTCGGGTCGCTCGGGGTCGTAGCGACGCAGGTAGCGGTCGATCAGCGGGTCGATGTCGACCGAGCCCTCGACGTCGTCGAGGCCCCAGGCGAGGTGCCCCTCCAGGGTGACCGACAGCGTGAAGAACGGGTGCGAGATCACGGCGTCGCCCCAGTCCAGGATCAGCTGCCGGTCGCCGCGGACGAACACCTGCCCGTCGTGGAGGTCGTCGTGCTGGAGTGTCTCGGGCACGCCGTACGCCGCGAGCTCGTCGGCCATCTCGCGGACCCGCGGGACGGCGTCGCGGAAACGTTGCTCGGTCCCCTCGGCCGCGACCAGCGCGGCGTAACGGTCGGGGAGGACGGCGAGCCGGAAGTCCGGGACGCCGGCCGCGAGCAGCTCCTCGACGTCGGGCTCCATGGCCCGGGCGATGTCGGCCGCGCCGTCGAGGATGTCAGCCCAACGGGAGAGGTCTCGCTCCTCGGCGACCACCTCGCGGAGTCGGCGTCCGCCGTCCTCCATCAGCATCCAGCCGCGGTCCGGGTCGTCGGCGACCAGCGGCGGGACGCGCTCGGGCACCCGGCGTGACAGCAGCAGCGTGGTCACCGCCTCGTGCCTGAGCTCGGGGATGGTGGCCTTGAACCACACCGTCCCGGAGTCCGTGGGCACCTGCATCGCAGTGGACCACGGCCGGACGTGCACCTGGTCCGGCTCGCCGGTGCGCCGTCGTCCGGCGTCCGCGAGCCGCGCGTCGATCCAGGCCACGGCGGTCGCCAGCCACTGAGGATCCCGCCACTGCTGCTCCACGGCGCGCAGTCTCGCGCATCGAACCAGCGGCAGGCGTGCGATTTTCCCGCAGACCGACCGTTCGAGCACGCATCATGTGACGGTGGAGCTGCCCCAGTACCCCGCGACTGCGCCCGCACGGATGCCCGACGAGAGCCCGACACGGCAGCTGGCGACCGCGCTCCTGGTGTTCGAGGCGGTGGCGCTGGGCCTGTCGCTCCCGATCCAGCTCTTCCTGCTGCTGTGGCTCGGGTGGGAAGGCGGCGACGAGGCCCTCAAGCACCGGTTGCTCGAGGCCCTGCCGATGCTGGGTCTGGGCGGTCTGCTCGCCGCGGTGCTGTCCGGCATGGGCGCTTCCGTCGTGTGGCGCGACACGAGGGAGTCCCCGCCACTGGTGGCCTCGGCCGCCGGACTCGTCGCTGTGTTGGGGCTCGGCTGGGCGGTGGCGCTCCAGGGCACGTTGGTCGACCCCCTTCTCGGACCGCTGTGGCTGGTGATGACCGTGCCCGCACCGGTGGCGCTCGCGCTGCTCCTCTTCGTACGCCGACGGTCAGGGCAGGTCGGCTGACCAGCGTTCCTCGATCCGGCCGAAGTGCCAGACCGAGAGAGCGATCACCCAGGCCAGCACGAACAGGCCGACGATGGCGTAGCCCGCGTAGTCGAGGTTGATGCCGGCGATCGAGGCGAGCGGTCCGGTCGTGATCGAGAGCCGGTCGGCGAGGACCCCGATCAGCTCGATCGTGCCGATCACCAGTGCGACCGCGACCGAGATGGCGGTGATCGTGATGTTGTAGAAGACCTTGCGCACGGGGCGGGCGAAGGCCCAGCCGTACGCGGCGTTCATGAACACGCCGTCGGCGGTGTCCATCAGACACATGCCGGCTGCGAACAGGATCGGCAGCACGAGGATCGAGTAGAAGGGCAGGTCGAACGCGGCCGCACCCCCGGCCATCACCAGCAGTCCGACCTCGGTCGCGGTGTCGAACCCGAGGCCGAAGAGCACTCCGACGGGATAGATGTGCCACGGCTTGCGGATCGACTTGGTCAGGCCACCGAGGAAGCGGTTCATGAAGCCGCGCGAGTCGAGCTGCCGCTCGAGCTCGGCCTCGTCGTACCGGCCCGAGCGCATCTCGCGGAACACCCGGAGGATCCCGAGCAGGGCGGCGAGGTTCAAGAGGCCGAGGATCCAGAGGAACACTCCGGAGACGGACGGACCGACCAGGCCCGTCACCGTGTGCAGCGAGGAGGAGTCGTCCTCGACCGGCCCGACCAGCGACTTCACGCCGATCGAGAGCAGGAACGCGAGCGCGAACACGATCGTCGAGTGCCCCAGCGAGAACCAGAACCCGAGCGAGAGGGGCTGCCTGTCCACCGATCGCCCCTCGGCCTCGGCGACGGTGTTGTCGGTGATGAGCTTCCGGGTGGCGTTGTCCACCGCGGCGATGTGGTCGGCGTCGAACGCATGCCGCAGGCCGAAGGTGTAGGCGAGGATGCCGACGCCGACGGTGAAGACCGGGTGGTCCCCGCCGAGCTGGTAGTGCTGGGGGGCCACCAGCCCGAGGAGGATGCCGAACCCGACGACGTGCAACAGGATGACGAACGACGCCATCGCGACCAGCGCGCGACGGTCGGCAGGGGTGAGGCTGCGGCGGAACTCGGCGAGCCGTCCACGGGTCTTCGTGCTCGTCGGGTGCTGTGCCGTGGTGCTCACGGGAACACCCTGCCGTTGTTGCAAGTCGATTGCAACAACGGGGCGTTCGCAGTTTCGAACGGTCGGTTGCCCTCGTCCAGGGCTCAGCCGTCGCTCGGCTGGTTGCGGGCGGCGGGCAGGAACACGGTGACGGTCATCGCGTCGTCGTGGTCGCACGCGACGGGCGCGGGGCGACCGGTGCTGTGGTGGCGACCGTTGTGACAGAGCCGGAGCTCCCCGCCCGCGGCCTCGACGAGGGTCGCGACCAGCGCGAGGCCGAGCCCGGAACCCGGGCGGCTCCGCGCCTCCGGGGCACGTGCGAACCGTTCCGTGGCCGTCGACAGCAGGTCTGCCGGCATCCCGGGGCCGGTGTCACGCACCAGGAGCCTGGCCCACTCCTCGTGCGGCTGCGTCCGGCTGACCTTGTCGACGGCCACGGTGACCGGTGTCGAGCCGTGCAGGGCCGCGTTGTCGAGGAGGTTGTCGATGATGCGCTCCAGCCCCAGCTCGTCGACGCCGACCAGACACTCCCCGGCCGTCTCGACCCTGACCGAATCCGCGGAGCTGTACGGGGTCCCCTCGAGAGCCAGTGCCATCCGCAGCGAGGCCACCTTCCGGACGACCCCGGACAGATCGGTCGGCCCACCGCCTCCACCATCGCCGGCGTGTGCCCCGGCGGCGCCGAGACTGAGGAGCTCCTCGGCGAGTGCCGTGAGTCGGGTCAGGTCCTCCCGGATCTCCTCGAGGGCGCGCTCGTGCTCGGCGATGGTCCGCGGCCGGCGCAGCGTGAGCTGGACCCGGCTCGTGAGCCTGGTCAAAGGGGTCCGTAGCTCGTGGCTGGCGTCGTTGGTGAAGCGGCGTTCCCGGTCCAGGGCGCGCCCCAGGGCGTCGAGCATGTCGTTGAGGGTGTGGCCCAGCCGCGTGATCTCGTCGTCGCGGTCGGCCGGGACGTCGAGACGGAGCGTGGTGGCACCCGCGGCGATGTCGGAGGCCTGGCGGCGATACGTCTCGACGGGCCGCAGGGCGGCGCGGGCCAGGAGGTCACCGATGATCGCGGTGAGGATGAGGGTCGCGAGGCCACTGGCGGTCAGCTGTACGAGGAGCTGGCGCAATGCCTCGTCGTGCTGCTCCCTGTCGAGGGCGACCACGAGGACGGCAGGGGAGTGGGCGTTGGTGCCGCGGTCGTGCAGAGGCATGGCGTAGAGACGCAGGGCCTCCGCATCTGGGTCGAGCAGCTGACCTCTGTTGCGGAAGAGCGGAGCCCGGACGGCTTCCTGGACGGTTCCCGGCCCGAGGGCGCTGGCGTCGGCGAGCTCGCCGTCGCGGCTGAGCACGTTCCCGGACGCGTCGAGGACCTGGACGCCGTCAAGGGTGACGAGGTGGGCGTCGCCGGCCGGAAGGGCGCCGGACGGGCTGACGTGCGGGGCGAGCGCCTTGCCGGCGCGTTCGAGGCTCGAGTCGAGGTTCCGGTCCAGCGCGTTCTGGACCCGCCAGTAGACGAACGCGGCGGCGCCGGTGAGGAGCACCAACATGGTGGCGACGAACCCGGCCACGAGCCGTCGCCGGAGCGGGATGCGCGAGGCGCCTCGCCGGGCGCCGTTCACGACTGCCCAGGGATGCGACGCGGGACCTCGAGCCGATAGCCGACGCCACGCAAGGTGGTGATCGTGTCGGTGCCGAAGCGTTTGTCGATCTTCGCCCGCAGAGCCGCGATGTGAACGTCGATGACGTTGCTACGCAGGTCCGTTTCACCGTCCCAGACCTCGTCCAGGATCAGGAAACGCGTCACCACCTTGCCCGCTCGGCTCATCAACAGGTGGAGGATGTCGAACTCCCGGGCCGACAGGTCGATCGGGACGCCGCCGCGGGTGACCCGGTGCGCGACCGGGTCGAGGGTCAGCTCTCCGACCGTCACCGGCGGCTCGTCGGGATCCACGCGGCTACGGCGGTACAGGGCCCGCAAGCGCGACAGCAGCTCCTCGAGCTCGTAGGGCTTCCTGATGTAGTCGTCCGCACCGCCCTCCAGCCCGGCGACCAGGTCACGCGTGGTGCTGCGGGCGGTCAGCATCAGGACGGGTGTGTTGATGCCCAGAGCCCGGATCCGACGGCACAGCGTCAGACCGTCCATGGTCGGGAGCATCCAGTCCAGGAGAAGGACATCGAAGGACTGCGGGTCCGGCCCGTCGGGATCGGCGGCAGCCCGGAACGCGTCACCTCCGTCGTGATGGACCTCGACGCTCCACCCTGCTTCGGTCAGGGACTGCTCGAGGACCTCGGCCAGCCGGGTGTCGTCCTCGGCGAGCAGGACCCGCATCGGACCACCTTTCCGGGCCGGCTGAGGCCGTCCTCCGAGCGCCGGAGGCTGCGCGTGCGGGTGTCATGGTAGTCGCGCAGAGCGCCACATCCCGGCGGTTCGGGGCAGGTCTGCGCGAGCCGAGAGCGAAGCAGCCCCTGCGCGCGTCCGGGCCGGGTCAGGCCCGCCAGGGGTAGCCGTAGCGACGGAGCAGCGGCCACGTGCTGGCGACCACCACCAGCTGGTCTCGCCGGCTCATCGCCGACTTCCACTCCTCGTCGACGCGGATCCGCACCGAGCCGACGGTGAAGCGGCTGGGGTTGCCGGCGACGATGTGGTTGGGCTGCAGCTGAACCGTGCCGGCGTCCTCGAAGGGCGGCCGCCCGGGAACGCCCAGCATCGTGAGCAACCCGTCCATGGATGCGGCCGGTTGCGCGCAGAAGTCCTCGTACCGCAGTCGCTGCCAGTGGTCGGACGGCACGCGGCGGTGCAGGACCTCGGTGCCGAGGGCGTTGGCGAGCCATCGACGTACCGCCGCCGGCAGCTTGCGGGTGCCCATGGTGCGGGTCTCGGCGCCGACCGAGAAGGGCTTGGCCCGCCGCCATGAGTAGGCGACGGCGCGTGGGTCGCGCAGCATGTGGAGGACGTAGTGGTCGATACCCGGGACGTCGGCCATGACGGCTGCGTCCAGCGGGCGCTTGGAGGTGTCGATGACCACACCGGCCCCGGTCGCCTCCGCGAAACCGCGGACCACCTCGCCGGTCACGTGGCGGGTCAACCGCAACGCCGCGACGTCCTCGTCGCTCGCCTCGCCGCGGAGCACTCGCCAGCGCGAGCGGGTCCTGTCGAGCCGGTTCTGGGCGGCCACGATCGCCTCCACGGTCGGCAGCGCCCCGTCCGGGCCCGGCGTCGAGAGGCATCGCTCGATCACCTGTGACCACACCGGGCAGGTGGCCGGCTTCTCACCGCAGCCGCACGGCCGCCCGTCGAGCACGCCGCGCTCCCACAGCCAGCGGATCTCCCCGGCGCCGGCACACCCCGGCACCTCGCCGAGGATGCTCGCGAGCACCGTCGTACCGCTGCGTCCGGCACCCACCACGGACAACACGGTGACCTGACTCGTCGATGCTGCCACTTCGCCCCCTCGAAGGACGGACCGAGAGGTCCGAAGCGCCGGATGTGTCCGGATGTTAACCAGACAACATGAACTGAGCATGAAGACCGGGTCGCTGCCTCCCGCACCGTCTCGTGCGGCCCGACCGCGGATCACGCCGCGACACAGGTGTCGACGAGGCGTCGGCGTACGGACAGGTCTCGAGTCCTGAAGACGAAGGTGGCGAGGTCGACGAACGGATGGGACACCGCGGCATCCGTCCAGTCGAAGACGCGGGTGGCTTCCGGACCGAAGGTGATGTTCCAGGGATGGAAGTCACCGTGGACCAGGGTCGGACCCGGGCCGATCGCGTCGAGTCGTCGGCACGAGTCGACCAGGCGATCACCTGCGGCGTCACCTCAGGCATCCGAGCGGCTAGTGCCTGGGTCACAACGGCCTCGTGCCGGAAGATCTCGGCACTGGACTTGGAATGGACGTCGCCGTCGGCGGAGGGCGCGCGCAGGACGGAGACGCATCGTGCCGTGACGTCTCCACCCGTCGCGGTCCGCTCTGGTGGTGCTCCGTCAGTGGTCGCCTGGCCCCAGCTCGAGCTTGTAGCCCAGACCGCGGACGGTGGTGAGGTACTGCGGTGCGGACGGATCCGGTTCGAGCTTGGCGCGCAGCCGCTTGACGTGTACGTCGAGGGTCTTGGTGTCGCCGACGTAGTCCGAGCCCCACACCCGGTCGATCAGCTGGCCGCGGGTCAGCACCCGACCGGGGTTGCGCAGGAACAGCTCCAGCAGCTCGAACTCCTTCAGCGGCAGCCGCTGCTCCGAACCGTCGACGGTGACCACGTGCCGGTCGACGTCCATCCGCACCGGACCGGCCTCCAGGATCGACGCCTCGACCACGGTGTCCGCCTCGGAACCGCGACGCAGCACGGCGCGGATCCGGGCCACCAGCTCGCGAGGGGAGTAGGGCTTGGTGACGTAGTCGTCGGCGCCCAGCTCCAGGCCCACCACCTTGTCGACCTCGTCGTCCTTGGCACTGACCATGATCACCGGCACCCCGGAGGTCGCCCGGATCCGACGGATCACCTCCGTACCCGGCAGACCGGGCAGCATCAGGTCCAGCAACACGATGTCGGCTCCGTCGCGGTCGAACTGGGCCAACGCCTCCGGCCCACTGGCCGCCAGCGCGACGTCGTACCCCTCCTTGCGGAGCACGTAGGACAGGGCGTCGGCGTAGCTCTCCTCGTCCTCCACGACCAGCACGCGGGTCATGCTTCGTCCTCCTGCCTGGACCGCGGGAGCGAGAGCGTGAACGTCGATCCCTGGCCTTCCACCGACCACACCCGGACCTCTCCGCCATGGATGGCTGCGACGTGCTTGACGATCGAGAGGCCCACGCCGGAGCCGCCGGTGGAGCGGTGGCGCGCGGGGTCGACCCGGTAGAACCGCTCGAAGATCCGGTCGAGTTCGCCCGGCGGGATGCCGATGCCCCGGTCCACGACGGAGATCTCCACCATCTCGCCCTCGTCCTTGGTGGACACCAGGACCGTCGATCCGGGCTCGGAGTAGGCGACCGCGTTGGCCACCAGATTGGTGACCGCCGCGGAGATCAGCTCGGCGTTGCCGAAGACCTGCAGCCCCGGCGTACCTCCGGCCACCACGGAGATGGTGCGGCTCGTGGCGTCCATCTCGGTGGTCTCGACGGACCGCGCGAGCACTTTGTCGACGGGCACGACGGCGGGCGCCTCGAGGGGCTCGTCTCCCTGCAGGCGCGAGAGTTCGATGATCTGCTGCACCAGCCGGGAGAGCCGGTCGCTCTCGGTGAGCATCCGCCGGGCGAAACGTTCCACCGCAGCCGGATCGTCGGACGCCTCGCTCACGGCCTCAGCCAGGATCCGGATCGCACCGACCGGCGTCTTCAGCTCGTGGGACACGTTGGCCACGAAGTCCCGGCGGACCTCCTCGACCCGACGTTCCTCCGTGCGGTCCTCCACCAGTGCGAGCACCAGACGCGAGCTCAACGGCGCGACCCGGGCAGTCACCGTGCGCGGTCGCCCGGCGCGTCGCTCGATCGCGAACTCGGCCTCGCGGATCTGCCCGTCCCGGCGTACCTGTGCGACCAGCGCGGCCAGATCCTCCGAGTCGAGCCGGTCGCCGCGCACCAGGCCCAGCGCCAGAGCGGGGACCGACGCCTTGACGACCACGTCCTGGTCATCGACGACCACGGCACTGCTGCGCAGCACCGACAGCACGGTGGCGATCCCGGCAGGAAGCTGGGGCGGCTCGACCGGCTCAGGCGCCCGCGTTCGCTCCTGCTCACTGACGTGCCAGGCGAGCACCGCCCCTCCCGCCACCATCGCGCCCACGAGCGCGGCCAGGAACGCCTGGGTCGTCGGGCTCACAGGCCCGATGGTACGCAGCCGATGCCTCGCGACGGGCCGTCGCCGATAGGTGCTCGCCCAGTCCTTGCCCAGTGCTCGCCCAGTGTTCACGCGGCGTTCACCGCCCCGCGCCGTCCAGTCACCTGGCGCTCCTACCGTGCGGGCATGCGCGAAGCTTTCCAGCAGCAGCTCGACTCCATCACCTGTGACCTGGCCGAGATCTGTGACACCGTGCAGGGCTCCGTCCGGCTGGCCACCCGGGCCCTCCTCGAAGGTGACGTCCAGGTCGCTGAAGCCGTGATCAGCGCTGACCACCAGATCGATCGAGCCAGGGAGCGGGTCGAGGACACCGCGTTCTCGCTGCTGTCGCTGCAGCAACCCGTGGCGGGTGACCTCCGGGTAGTGGTGTCGGCACTGCGGATGGTCAGCGAGCTGGAACGGATGGGCGACCTGTCGGTCCACGTGGCCAAGATCGCCCGGCTGCGAGTGCCCGAGGTCGCCGTGCCGGTCGAAGCCCGGCCCACGGTCTCGCGCATGGGCGAGGTGGCCCAGGACATGGTGCGACGGGTCTCAGCGGTGATCACCTCGCGCGACATCGAGGATGCGATCGAGCTCAGCCGCGACGACGAGGAGATGGACCACCTACGGCGATCGAGCTTCGCCGAGCTCCTCAGCGACGACTGGCCCCACGGCGTCGAAGCGGCCGTCGACCTTGCGCTGCTCGGCCGCTACTACGAACGGATCGCCGACCACGCGGTCTCGGTGGCCAACCGCGTGGTCTTCGCCGTGACCGGGCAGCTCCCGACCAACGCGAGCCGCGGGTGAGGAGGTCCTACGAGTCGGGACCTATGCGCCTCGATTCGGATGACCTGACGTCCTCTCAGATCCCCCCAGCTCGACGATCCGACGCGCCCGGTACGTCCGATCTTCGAGTCTCGCGTGGGTGGGACACGCGGCCCGCGTACGGCGAAGGATCAGCGTCAGGCGTGTCCCGCCGTGCAATCTCGTTGAGTGCGCTATGCATCACGCGCTGGTCGAGTCCGGACATCAGCAACTCGGGGTGCCCGAAGCGATGCCCCAAACCAACTGTGTACGCGAACGCTGCCCCCGGGTCGCCGTGGTCGTCGGCCGAGTGGGCCTGGTGCTCCGGGTCGCTGCAGGCGGCGTCTTCGGCCACCAGGATCACCTGCCACCCGGCGGCGACAAGGCGGATCACACGGTGCCGTGGCTCAAGTTCCTGATGGCGACGTTCCTCGTTCCCGGTGCGACAGCAGAGGGTACGAGTGGCGTCGCGTCGCGACACTCGGGCGCTCTACTCGATCACTGCGACCGCGTGACACCACTTTCAGGGACGCAACTTGCCGACAAGGGGGACAGGATCGGGCCGACTGCGCCGATCGGTTCGCCACGCTACCTCTGGGTCTGGGCAGGCAGCACGAGGCGCCCGGCCCAGAACCTAGAGGGGATCTTCAGTGGACTTCGGCGCCCAACGCGAGGTCGAAGCCGGCACCGTTGCGGGCCAGGCCCACCAGGAGGATGCCGGCCCATTCAAGGACCGAGGCCATCTCGAGCCCTCCTGCGTCGAGGGGCCGCATGTCCAAGCTTTCCAAAAACGCCGCGACGCGTGCCTTGGCCTCGGCGCTGTCGCCGGCGAAGAACACGTCCAGGGGCTTGTCTTCAGCAAGGACACCGCTGAAGATCGAATTGAATGCCTTCACGACGTGTGTGCCCTCGGGGGCTGCGGCGGCAATTTGCTGTGACGCCGAGTTGCCCGCGGTAGTCACGAGCCCGGTGACCTCGGCGTTGAACGGGTTGGTGATGTCGACGAGGATCTTGTCGGACAGCGCATCGCCGTAGTGGGCGACCACTTCAACCGCGCCGGTGTACAGGACGGCGACGATGACGATGTCGCCTGCCGGCCTTGCCCCGAACGTGCCGACGGTGGCTCCGTTGCCGATCCGGTCGGCGAGTGCCTGAGCCTTGGTGGTGTTGCGGCTCATGAGCTCGATGGTGTGGCCGTGCTTGGCCGCTCGGGTGCCGATGGCGGTGGCCATGTTGCCTGAGCCGATGATGCTGATGGTGCTCATCCTGAACCTCCGTGGTGTCCGGGTGAGTGCCCAGGTGAGGCACCCTTCGGTATTGACGTCTCCCTAACCGGAGGGGGTCCTCATTCTATTCCGGAGGGGTGCCTCAAGTTGGTCCTGGATTTTCGAGCCTCGACATCTGTGCGCATGAGCGGCTCTTGAGCACCGCCAAAAGCGGAGGGCGCCCTCCGTATCCTCGGTAGACTGATGAAGTGAGCCAGAGCGACGTCCAGCAGGTGAGGAGGCCTCTGCGCCGCGATGCCCAGAAGCGCCGTGACAAGCTCATCGACGCGGCGCAGCGCGAGTTCGCCGCCCACGGTGTGGATGCCTCCTTGGAGAAGATCGCACGTGATGCCGGCGTCGCCATCGGCACCCTGTATCGCCACTTCCCGACACGCCTGGACCTGCTCATGGCCGCCTTCAAGCCGCGGCTCCAGGAGTTCCTCGACGGGGCCAACAAGGCCCTGGAGATGGACGATCCGTGGGAAGGGTTCGTCGGCTACCTGGAGAACCTGTTCGCCGTGCAGGCAGGTGACAGAGGTTTCAACGACTTCCTCTCCCGCCGCTTTCCCGGCAATGCTGACACCGAGCACATCCACGACCAGATGTGCCGCCAGATCGAGGACGTGCTCACCCGAGCCCAAGAATCCGGCGCGGCTCGCCTCGACATCACCCAGGCCGACATCGTCAACCTCATATGGTCTAACGGCCGGATCATCGACGCCACCAGCGTCACGGCGCCCACGGCCTGGCGGCGTCAGCTCTACCTCATGCTCGACGCCTACCGAGCCGAGCGGACACATCCGATCCCCGAGCCGCCGATGACGAACGAGCAGCTCTACGACGCCATGGTCTATCTCAGCGAGGCGAAGTAACGACTCGGGCACCCTCCAGGTCAAACCGGACCGGGTGATCGGCTCGGCATCGCTTCGACGGCCGGGGGGACGACACTGCCGCTTCGCGGCGGATTGATGGTGGTCACTGCTGGGCGGGAGGACGCGCGTGTCAGCCGTGGTGGGTGCGCCCTGCTGGATCCGGGGTAGCAGGGTCGCCGAGATGACCCGCTTCGAGACCGCGACCATGTCACGACTCGACCTGGCAGGCTCGCTCGACTGAGCTGAGTGCTACTCGCCCACCTTCCGCGCAGGGTTGGTAGTTCGGGGCGCGTCTCCGGCTCGGTGGCGGACGTGCACGTTGCAACAGGAGCCAGGGGCGGGGAAGCATGGGACGATGGAATCGGGCGCTCCCGCCGAGAGTGTCGATCTCGACGAGTTGCTTGTCACTGTCGTGGTCGACAACGCTTCGGACAGCCTGTCGTCGATCCCGGAGGGCATCTCGCAGCTCTCAGAACGCGAACACCTGCTCAGCGGCCCTTCCGTGGGGACGCTTGACGGGCACGACATGGTCGCGGTGTTCGAGCATCTATGCGTGGCCTGCCACGGGTTCTCGGTGCTCGCCAGGGGACGTCGAGGCGAGGACGCCGTCTCAGTCCTCTTCGACGTCGGACCCTCTGGTGAGGTGTGGTTGAGCAATGCCGGACGCCTGGGCATCGATCTGTCGGACATCGCCGTACTGTTCGTCTCTCATTGGCACGGGGACCACACGGCAGGGGTGCCCACGGTGGTTGGCGCGATCGCCGAGGCGCGCGCCAGTGCCGGCCGGGCGCCGCTCCTGGTCGACCTACATCCGGATCGCCCTGACCGGCGCGGCATGCTCACCCCCCTCGGCAAGTTCGCGATGTTGCCGCCGGAGCCCACCTTTGCCGAGATCGAGGCGGCGGGTGGGCAGATCACCACCCACGCGGAGGTCCACGCCGTGGCGGGCGGACTTTTCATGTCCAGCGGAGACATCCCACGCATGACGGAGTACGAGACCGGCCTCGGGGGGCACTACACCTGGCGTGAGGGACGGGCCGCTCCAGATCCCGAGATCCACGACGAACGCTTCCTGGCCGCGCAGGTGCGCGGCCGTGGGACAACCGTCTTCTCCGCGTGCTCCCACGCCGGGATCGTCAACGCCGCACTGGAGGCTCGGCGGCTGATCCCCGAGCAGCCGATCGATCTCCTGCTGGGCGGGTACCACCTGGCAGGGCTCTCCGTCGAGGACAGGATCAGCCCCACCGTCAGGGACCTCGCCGACCTCGTGGCACCGCGGATCGTCTCGCCTGGTCACTGCACGGGCTGGCGGGCAGCGAGCGCTCTTGCCGCGGCATTCATGCCCTCCAGGTACGCCTCCTGCGTCGTCGGGACCCGCTTCATCCTCGAGGCAACCGCCCTCGAGGCGGAATGATCGGGCGAACCTCAAACAGAGCCATCCGCGAACCAACGTCACCCTGGATGAATTGACCCGGGAGTCTTTCGACGGAATGGGTCACCTGTCCGCGGCAGTGAGAGGGGCCTTCTACTTGAACGAATCCGGGGGGCCCCACATCGGCGTGTACTCGATGACGCCGACCTTCCTCCGCAGCACGTTCGCCGGCTGCCGTTCCACCGGTGCAGTGACGAGCGGACCGTTGTAGCCAGCGAGCCGGAACGGGTCGGCCGCGGCGGCTCGCTGCCAGTCCTCGAACAACGGCCTTCTTGCGAGCCTCCGCTTGATCTTGAGGGCAACCTGAGGGCCGCCCTGAGAAGGCTGAGAGGGATGCTCTCCTCTTCGGTGACAATTGCCGTATTTCGGCGAGGGGGAGCCGCTCGAGCCGGAGTAGAACGGCGGGGTGAGTCCTTGCTTGTTCGTCGTCGCCGCACTGCGCCGTGCTCACCTACCTGGCCACGTGGGCTCTGCTTGTCTTGGTCTGGCTGCTCGTCGCCGCGACCGGCATCCCGCGGAGTGCCCTTCACGCCGACCAGGAGACGAGAATGACTGACCGAACGAGAAGTGGGAAGTCATGGGAAACGTTCGGCGTGCCGGGCTTCCGGAAGGTCTCCTCTGGCTCGTCGTTGTTGCCGCGGTGGCGGACGGCTTCACGACTGAACGGCGCGACGTGGGGAATCCTGCGACGTGACACGGTGGTGTCAGGGAGAGGAGCTGATTCGTGAGGCCATCATTGGCAGGCATGGGCGTAGGTCGACCTTCCGACGGCACCCACCCCAGGTTGCCGAACCGCAGGACGGCGCTTCCCGGCATCGCCGTCGCCGCCGTCGTGCTGGCAGTCGGCATCTGGCTGCTCAGCGGTTGGTTCGGCGGGCACGTCACCGAGTGCGGCTTCGACGCGAAGGGGGCGTACGCGAAGGTCCGCGTCGGCAGCCTCGTGGGCGGCCTAGGCTCCATGGAGCACGAACAGGTCAGCGTGTTCTTCACTTACGACGCCGCGAAGTACGCGACCGGAGGCGACACGATCAAGCCGCCCGTGCTCGGATCCACGACCACGGTCGTGCGTGCGTCCCGCAACTGGTCTACCGACGAGGCGCCGGTGGAGAAGGTGCCTCCCATCGCGCAGAAGCTCGGGTGTTCGGTCCATCCGCCCGCGAACGGCTGGCAGTGAAACGGGAGAAGGCGATCAAGAGAGCGCTGGCGCGCTCCAGGGCGTTTCGCCTGCGCCGGCTGCACATCTGCCTCTTCACACTCGGCCGGTGAGTCTCCCGCCCAGTCCGACCGGGTTGGTCGTGAGACGGTGCGCCACTTCCAACCGCGCGGAGAACATCAGCCCCGTCAACGACCAGTCTCAGCCCGCACTCCCAAGGTGACTTGACACAGAAGGGGAGCCATGCGGATCCGGT
>JAICSC010000312.1 GCA_025937085.1 Nocardioides sp. | reverse complement strand
CCCACCTGGCGTGCGAGCTCGGCCGTACGCTCGGGGTCGCGTCCGTGCGCCAGAACCTGCGCGCCGCGACGGGCCAGCATGAGCGCCGTGGCCCGGCCGATCCCGGACGACGCACCGGTGACCAGGGCCACCCGGCCTGCTACCTGCACGCTCGGCTCCTTCCGACCTGCCCCAAGCCCTATCACTTCTGGCTCCTCTAGCGTGTGGACATGGAACGCCGCCGCGCACGCTCGGGCTCGCCGTACGAGCAGACGATCGGGTTCAGCCGCGCGGTCCGCGTGGGATCGACGGTGGTGGTGAGCGGCACCGCTCCCGTGTGGCCCGACGGCCAGGTCGACCCGGATCCGGTGGTCCAGGCGCGGCGGTGCTGGGAGATCGTCACTGCCGCGCTCGAGGAGCTGGGCGCGGGCGTCGCGGACGTCGTCCGCACGCGGCAGTATCTCGTGGGCGCCGATCTCGCAGACGCGGTCGGAGCCGTGCACGGCGAGGTCTTCGGCGACGTCCGGCCGGCCAGCACGATGGTCGTCGTCGCCGGACTGCTCGACCCGCGGTGGCTGGTCGAGGTCGAGGCCGACGCCGTGATCCACACCTGAACCCGGACGCAGGCTGAACGCTAAACGGCGGCCGTCTCCCGTTCCGGCTCACGCTTCTCGTCGCCGTGACCAGGCCACCAGGCGGCGTGCCCGATCAGTGCGGTGAGGGCGGGCGTGAAGAACATCGCCATCACGAAGGCTGCGACGAAGATGCCGAACGAGATCGAGAAGCCCATCGCGGTCAGCAGCGAGTTGCCGCCGAGCATCAGCGAGGCGAACGTCCCGGCCAGGATCAGCCCGGCCGCGGCCACGGTCGGCCCGGCGTGCTTGACGGCTTCGGACGCTGCCTCCCGCGCATCCTTGCCCTCCCGGGCCTCCTCGCGCAGCTTCTTGACCGCGTCGATGGCGTCGGGGTCGTACGGGTTCTTGTCCTTCGCGATCCCGACCACGGCGAGCTGCACGGGCCCAGAGCCCCGAACACGCGCCCGAGCCTAGCGACACATCCAACCCCACCGGTTAGCTCAGCGTGCGACGCCGAGGTCCCGCGCGGCCGCTGCGAGACGCCTGTCCCGAGTCCACAGCACGCACCCGGGTGTGACCAGCGTGGCCGCGAGCAGATGCGCGTCGACCAGGGTCAGGCCCTTTCCCCACAGGGGGACATCTTCCACCAGGCGTCGTACGTCGCGGTCCCGCGCCACCGTGACGCTGAGCAGCCGTTGCATCGAGTCCAGGACCGCATCGCGATCCCGGAGCGTGCCGAGAGCCAGCTCGCCGATGACGTGGGGGTGAGTCGCCACAAGGCCCCGCCCGAGGCTCTCGACGAGCTCCTGGTCGGCGCGATGGAGATGATCGATCCAGACCGAGGTGTCGACCAGGATCACTAGACGCGGCGGCGACGAGCGCCGGTGGCCTGCTTGTCGCTGCCGCCCAGCGCAGCCAGGCGACGCGCGTTCTCGGCGGCGATCAGGGTCGACAGAGCGGTACGCAGAAGCTGTGCGCGCTCGGTGATCCCGGTCAGCTCAGCGGCCTCGGCCATGAGGTCGTCATCGAGGCTCACCGTTGTCCGCATGCACCAATTCTAGCATCATTCGATGCCAGATTCGGTGCGACCTCTCGGCCGCGCGTGACCAGCCCGGTAGGGGACGCTCAGAACTCGTCCGGCGAGGCGGTGACCTCGCAGATCGTGATCTGGGGTGGGGCGGGATCCGCGCCGATCGACGCGACGAACTCCTGCATCTGCGGGTCGCCGAAGAACTGCTCGAAGCCCTCCGCCGTCTCCCACTCGTCGACGGCCAGCACGAACCCGTCGCCGATCCCGAACCGGTGATGGATCGCGCCCGCCTGCTTGGCTCGCGTGGCCACGTCCTGGAACTCGTCCGCGCGGTTGGCCAACGCCTTCTGGAACGTCGTTGTGTCCCCGGAGACCCTGACGACGACGAGAACGCTCATGTTCCCTCCTACGACGTCGCGGCCCGGGTGTGTCCCGGGCCGCATGCCGAACGTACGCCCGCCCCCTGCCGGCGGCAACGGTTCGGAACACGAGGCATCCCCCGCCCTCACCCGGACGGGGCTGCGTCGTCAGGTCACCCGTCGTCCGCGGAGTCAGCCTCGGGGTCGAGCAGGAGCGCCGTGAGCGTCTGCACCAACCACGACTCGACCTCGTCGTAGCTCCACCCGTGCTCCAGCACCAGCTGGTCGATGGAACCCGAGGACGCGAGCACGGTGAGGATCGCCCCGGCCCGAGCCACACTGATGCCCTCGCGAAGGCCGCCCATCTGGGCCAGAGCGGCCGCGATGGCGTACTCGCCGTCGCGGTGGTAGCCGTCGCCCGCCTCGACGACCGGCACGAGATCCGGCTCGCTGTGTGCGGCTGATCGCGCAGCGCGCATGATGTCGCCGCACTTCTCGTTGAGCTCGCGCACCAGGTGCATGTTGCGGCGCAGCAGCTCCTCCGGCGTGGTCGCCTGCCGCTGCCATGCGTCGTTCTCGAGGACGCCGCCCTCCTCGTTGACGAACTCGACCAGCGCCCGGGCCAGCTGTGCGGTGTGTCTCGGTGTTACCGCACTCATCCCGTTCGGGTTCATCTCCGGGTATCTGGCGATCTCGGCGATCGCGTTCCTCGGTACGGCGATCGCGCTCGTGCCGTTGGGGGTCGGACTGCTGCGCCGACGCTGACCTCGGCGAGGCCGGCCGCTCGTCGGTGACGTGTCGGTGGCGTGAGCAAGGATGTGCCCATGGCCGAGTCGTCGGGGCCCCTCGCCGCGTTGGAGCGCTTCAGCACGCCCACGCGGGAGTGGTTCGGCGCGGCGTTCGCGGAACCCACGGCGGCGCAGGTCGGGGCGTGGGGGGCGATCGCCCAAGGCCGGCATGCGCTCGTCGTCGCCCCCACGGGATCAGGCAAGACCTTGTCGGCCTTCCTGTGGGCGATCGACCGACTGCTGGCCGAGCGTGGTCTCGACAGGCCCGACCGACGCGAAGGCGGCACCCGGGTCCTCTACGTCTCGCCGCTCAAGGCCCTGGCCGTCGACGTGGAGCGCAACCTACGGGCGCCGCTCACCGGTATCCGCAACACCGCCGAGCGCCTGGGCTCGCGACTGCCCGACGTCACGGTCGGCATCCGGTCCGGTGACACCCCGGCAGCAGAGAGACGGACCCTGGCACGCACGCCGCCGGACATCCTGATCACCACGCCCGAGTCGCTGTTCCTGATGCTGACCAGCCAGGCTCGGGAGAGCCTGTCCCGGGTCGAGACGGTGATCGTCGACGAGGTCCACGCCGTGGCCGGCACCAAGCGCGGCACCCACCTCGGTCTCTCGCTCGAACGGCTCGACGCGTTGCTCGCGAAGCCCGCGCAACGGATCGGGCTGTCCGCCACGGTGCGTCCCCTGGATGAGGTGGCTCGCTTCCTCGGCGGCACCGCCGCGGTCGAGATCGTGGCGCCGCCGTCGACCAAGGAGTGGGACCTGAAGGTGGTGGTCCCGGTCGAGGACATGACCCAGCCCGCGCCCTACGACGAGGACGCCGACGACACCCGCGAGCGTGCGTCGCTCTGGCCCCACGTCGAGGAGCACGTCGCCGACCTGATCGGGCAGCACCGCTCGACCATCGTCTTCGCGAACTCCCGACGGCTCGCCGAGCGGCTGACCGCGCGGCTCAACGAGATCGCGGCCGAGCGAGCGGGGATCGAGGTCGACCACGACGTGTCACCACCCGCTCAGGTGATGGCGCAGTCGGGGATCTCGACCAGCTCGGTCGACGATCCGGCGGCACCGGTGATCGCCAAGGCCCACCACGGCTCGGTCTCGAAGGAGCAGCGCGCGCTCATCGAGGACGATCTCAAGCGCGGCCGCCTCCCCTGCGTGGTCGCCACCAGCAGCCTCGAGCTCGGCATCGACATGGGCGCGGTCGACCTCGTCATCCAGATCGAGTCGCCGCCGAGCGTCGCCAGCGCACTCCAGCGCGTCGGCCGGTCCGGCCACCGGGTCGGCGAGGTGAGCCGGGGCGTGCTGTTCCCCAAGCACCGCGGCGACCTGGCCCAGACGGCCGTCGCGGTCCAGCGCATGCGCGACGGTCAGATCGAGTCGCTGCACATCCCGATCAACCCGCTCGACGTCCTTGCTCAGCACGTCGTCGCCGCGCTGGCACTGGACGAATGGTCAGCCGATGACCTCTTCGACCTGG
>JAICSC010000201.1 GCA_025937085.1 Nocardioides sp. | reverse complement strand
GACCGCACCTACCAGCTCAACGTCGGCGGCAACATGGACTTCAAGAACATGCTCGAGCGCGACCGCCTGGAGTCCAAGAAGATCTCCAAGACCCAGTCGGTGACCTCGAACCTGCACGGCTCGCTGGGCGGCAAGGTCCAGGACCGCAACGTCCACATCGGGCCGTCCGACTACGTGCAGTGGCTCGACGACCGCAAGTGGGCCTACGTCCGGCTCGAGGGCCGCGCCTTCGGCGACGTGCCGCTGAACATGGAGTACAAGCTGGAGGTCTGGGACTCCCCGAACTCCGCCGGCATCATCATCGACGCGCTGCGTGCGGCGAAGATCGCCAAGGACCGCGGACTCGGTGGCCCCATCATCTCGGCGTCGTCGTACCTGATGAAGAGCCCGCCGGTTCAGCTCCCCGACGACGAGGGCCGCGCCCGCGTCGAAGCCTTCATCAAGGGCGAAGAGTGAGCACCAGCCTCGGCTGAGGCGACTCGCCCACCGCCTCCGGACCCCGGTCCCGCCACCCGCGGGCCGGGGTCTGGTCCGTCCGGGGTCACCCACGCTGTCCGATCGACCCGTGACAGGCGGTGTTACTCAGCCCTAGGGTGACCCGCCATGAGCGACCCGAACGAGCCGCCGCGTCCGGACGGCTCCAGCGACGTCCCGTCACCTCCTCCTTCCTCTGGCGGCTACGGCGGGCCACCGCCTCCGCCTCCCGACCAGTACGGCGGCGCCGCCGGCGGTGGCGGGCACTACGGCGATGCCGGCGGGTACGGAGATGCCGGTGGCTACGGCGCACCACCGGAGAACCCGTACGGGCAGCCCACTCCGGGCGGGTACAGCCCGACCGACGCCTGGTCGTTCGGCTGGCGGCACTTCACGGCCCGCCCGCCGGTGCTGCTGGTGCCGGTGCTGGTGATCGGGATCGCGGTGCTGGTCATCTCGTTCCTGGTCCGCCTCATCATCGTCGGCGGAATGACCGACTCCGGCTCGAGCCTGGGCACCGTCCTCCTCGCGGCGGCGATCGCCGGTGGCATCACCAGCCTGATCACCCAGGTGCTGGCGGCAGGCCTCTACAAGGGTGGCGCCGACGTGGCGGACGGTCGTGACGTCCAGCTCGGTGGCCTCTTCGAGGGGTGGGACAAGGCGCAGGTGATCCTGGCCGCCGTGATCATCGGGGTACTGACCCTGATCGGCACCCTGCTGTGCTACTTCCCGGCGGTGATCGTCGGCTACTTCACTCAGTTCACTCTGCTGTTCATCGTCGACAAGAACATGTCGGCGACCGATGCCCTCCGGGCCAGCTTCCAGCTCTGCGTGAACAACCTCGGTCCCACCATCCTGTGGTACCTCCTGGCGCTGGTCACGATCATCGTCGGCGCCGTTCTCTGCCTGGTCGGTCTGCTGGTCGCCGTCCCGGTCGTCCTGGTCGGCCTGGCCTACACGTACCGGAGGTTGCAGGGCGAGCCGGTCGTCGATCCCGCACCACGCACCGCCTGAGCCCGGATCCACCGATGGGCGCCGTCGCGAGCGTCACCAGGTGGGTGCGATGGCAAGGCGCCCGTCGCGACGGCATACCGGGCGTCTTCCGAGCGGCGGCAACGCAGCCAGCGGGCCCGCATGGTGACGCGCAGCAGGCGGAATCGGTGGATCCGGGCTGAGGTGTCGGATGCGCCCGGCTGGGCCTGGGGTGACCCAGGCCCTGTCGGGGCTCAGCTGAGCAGGTCGCCGATCAGACCGCCCGGCCCGCCCGAGGAGCTCGACGGCGGCTGCTCCCACTCGTCGGCCTGCACCACGACGAAGCCCGGCCCGTGGAACGCGTACTGGAAGGCCTCACCCGACCCACCGCGCAGCATGGACTTGAACTTCATGCTCGAGACCATCTTCGGGATCAGGTTGGCCGACCAGGCCACGCAGGCCTGGGTGTCGACGTACGTCGGTTGCTCGGAGCAGTCGAGCACCACCGGCTTGCCCATGGTGTGCAGCGCGACCATCCCCTGACCGGTGACGGTCGTGTTGAACAGACCTCCGGCGAGCACGCCGGCTCCCTTGGTGCGGTGGATGTCCCACTCGAGGGAGGCATCGAAGGCCAGCAGGTTGCGGCCGTTGACGCTGAGCGCGTCGCCGGTGAGCTCGATGAGGTTCACGAAGCCGGCGCGGCTGGCGAAGAACACCTCGCCCTGGCCGGTGACCCGCATCAGCGGGTTGTCCTCGGAGGTCACCATCTTCTTCAGCAGCTTGCCCATGCCGCCGGCCTTCTCGTGGTGGAACTCGATCGAGCCCTGGAAGGCGACCATCGCCCCCTTCGTGGCCAGGACGTCGGGGCCCAACGAGACGCGGAGCATCTGGCTGTTCTGGAGTGCGAACCGCTGCTGCTGGTCGGCGATCTCGAGGTTGGCCTGGTCGAAGAGCTCGCTGTGCATGGCGCCACCCTAGATGCACGCCGGCCGGGGCCCGTGCGCGATAGTCCCCGACGAAATGGCTGCCCGGCGGCCCCGAGGGACGACCATTTCGTCGGGGACTATCCCGAAGGACGGCCACAGGGCGCGGGGCGCGTGGAGACCCGGCCCCATCAGGACCTGGTGGCCAGCACCAGTGGCAGTACCTCGGTCGCGCCGGCCTCACGCAGCGCTTTCGCCGCGAGGGTCAGCGTCCACCCGGTCGCGACCCGGTCGTCGACGAGGAGCACCGGCCCGGCGGGGACATCGCCGTCGAATCGGAAGCGTCGCGTCACCGCGGCCACGCGCTGGGCCGAGTTCGTCGATCCCTGACCCGGCTCGACCGTCGGGTCGGCGATCGCCCAGCGACCCACGACCGGCTTCTTCAAGAACCGGGACAGTCCGTCGGCGAGGTCGGCGGTGAGCGTCGGACGGGTCCGGGACTCGACGACGACGATGCCGTCGACATGCGGCCGCCAGTCGTGGAGGACCTCGATCACCGCGCGGACCAGACCTTCGGGGACCCTCTGGTCGGTGGCCGGCTCGGCGAACAGGTCGCGGAGGGCCTGGCCGTGTCCGAGGTCGGTCAGCCTGGCCACGGCCCGGCCCGGCTCCGCGCCCTCGCGGATGCGGCCCTTCAGCTCCAGGCCCAGGTTGGCCAGCGCGGTCGGCCACATCACGCGGGGGTCGATGACGACGCCGGGCCGGTCGAGGCGGGTCCGCGCCTCGTCGACGGCGACGTCAGACACAGTGGTCGAGAGCTCGAGCCCGCCGCAGGTGTCGCAGCGGCCGCATCTCGTCGTCGACTCGACCTCGGGGTCGTCGAGCTGGTCGCGCAGGAACCACATCCGGCAGCGGTCGGTGTCGAGGTAGTCGACCATCGCGCGCTGCTCCCGCTTGCGCGCCTCGGCCACGCGCTCGTACCGCTCGGCGTCGTAGGCCCACTCGCGGCCGGTCGCCTCCCAGCCGCCGCGGACCCGACGTACGGCGCCGTCGACGTCGAGCACCTTCAGCATCTGCTCGAGGCGGGTCCGGCCGAGGTCGACCCTCGTCTCGAGCGTGCCGACGCTGGCCACCCCTTCCTCGGCGAGGACACGCAGGGTGTGACGCACCTGGTCCTCGCGCGGGAATGCCAGCGAGGCGAAGTAGGCCCAGATGTCCTTGTCCTCCTGCTGCGGCAGCAGGACAACGGCCGCGTTGTCGGTGCCGCGACCGGCGCGCCCGACCTGCTGGTAGTAGGCCACCGGCGACTGCGGCGCGCCCAGGTTGACCACGAACCCGAGCGTCGCGTCGAAGCCCATCCCGAGCGCGCTCGTCGCGACGAGAGCCTTGACCCGGCCGGACGCCAGGGCGTCCTCGAGCTCGAGCCGCTCGGTCGGCTCGGTCTGCCCGGAGTACGCCGCTACGTCGTGGCCGCGTGCACGGAGGTAGTCGGCGACCTGCTGGGTCGCGGCGACCGTCAGGCAGTAGACGATGCCCGAGCCGGGCTGTTCGGCGAGGTGGTCGGCGAGCCAGGCGAGCCGCTGCTCGGCGGTCGGGAGACGGACGACTCCGAGGCGCAGGGACTCGCGGTCGAGCGATCCTCGGAGCACGAGCGTGTCGCCGTGCCCGTCAGAGGTCGCGTCGGCGGTGGCCAGCTGCTCGGCGACGTCCGCACTCACCCGCGCATTCGCGGTCGCCGTGGTGGCGAGCACCGGGATGCCGGCCGGGAGCTCGGCCAGCAGCGTCCGGATCCGGCGGTAGTCGGGCCGGAAGTCGTGCCCCCAGTCGGAGACGCAGTGGGCCTCGTCGACGACCAGCAGCCCACAGGTGGCCGCGAGCCGTGGCAGCACCTCGTCGCGGAAGCCCGGGTTGTTGAGTCGCTCGGGGCTGACCAGGAGAACGTCGACGTCGCCGGCGTTGACCGCAGCCTGGATCTCGTCCCACTGCTCGATGTTCGTCGAGTTGATGGTCACCGCGCGGATGCCGGCCCGCTCGGCAGCGGCGATCTGGTTGCGCATCAGCGCCAGCAGTGGCGAGACGATCACGGTCGGGCCGGCGCCCTGCTCGCGGAGCAGGAGCGTGGCCACGAAGTACACCGCCGACTTGCCCCACCCGGTGCGCTGCACCACCAGGGCACGACGCCGGTCGACCACCAGGGCCTCGATCGCCGCCCACTGGTCGTCGTACAGCACCGCGTCGTCGCGGCCGACGAGCGCGCGTAGGTATCGCTCGGCCTCGGTGCGTACGTCGGTGGTCGTCGGCATCGGTCCTGTCTAGCAGGGAACGCCCACAGCGTCGGACGCTCCTCCACAGCCAGGGAGTGGCGGTTTCGAGACGCTCGCAGAGCTCGCTCCTCAACCACCGGGGGCACAGAGCTCGCTCCTCAACCACCGGGGGCACAGAGCTCGCTCCTCAACCACCGGATGAGCCGTTCGCCCTACGGTGGACAGGTGGTGAGCTTCATCAAGTCGGTCACGTTCGACTGCGACGAGCCGCTCACGGTCGCGGCGTTCTGGGCAGCTGCGCTCGGCTCGAACGTCGACGAGGACAGCACCCCGGACAAGGCGTGGGTCGAGCCGGCCGGATGGGGCGGCCCGTCTCTGTGGTTCCAGCGGGTGCCCGAGGACAAGGTCGCCAAGAACCGACAGCACTTCGACCTCCGCGCCGTCGGTGACATCCCGGAGGAGGTGCGCCGCCTGACAGACCTGGGAGCCCGGCTGCTCCGCGACGACCACGGCCAGATCGTGATGGTGGACCCGGAGGGCAACGAGTTCTGCGTCGAGTAGGAGCATCCCCCTACGATGCCGGCGTGGAGGACCTGGTCGCCGAGCTCACCCGCGCGCTGGTCGACGAGCTCGACGGGCACCTGGCGGCCGAGGACGCCGCCCTGGTGGCTCGGTTCCCGGGGGAGCGCCCGGGACGGCAGCCGGTGCACACGGTCTACGTGCCTGCCGATCGGTACGACGCCGACCTCACCCGGACCTGGGGCGAACGGGCGAGTCAGGCCATGACCGAGCACGGCGACGTGCTCCGAGACTGCCTGGGCGAGTTCCTCGACGGGCCTGCGGCGGACCTCCTCCCACTCGTCGAGGACAAGCTCGGCCGGGAGCCGATCGAGGACCTCCGGATCGACTTCGAGGACGGCTACGGCGCTCGCCCCGACGACGTGGAGGACGCCGACGTGGCCAGAGCCGCCAAGGCCCTCGCCGCGTCCCAGGCGGCCGCGACCCACGCGCCGTCGTACGGGATCCGCTTCAAGTGCTTCGAGCGACCGACGCGGCGCCGTGGCCTCGCGACCTTGGTCGGCTTCATCGACCACCTGCTCACCGCCGGCGGCACCCTCGACGGATTCGTGACGACCCTGCCCAAGGTGACCTCGGTGGCACAGGTCGAGGCGATGACGCTGGCTTGCGACCGCATCGAGGCGACGCACGGGCTTCCGGGCGGCACACTCCGGTTCGAGATCCAGGTCGAGACGCCGCAGTCGATCCTGGGCCCGGACGGGAGTGCGCTGGTCGCGCGGATGGTCCACGCCGCGCCGAGCCGAGTGGTCGGACTGCACTACGGCACCTACGACTACTCGGCGTTCTGCGGGATCGCCGCGCCCTACCAGTCCCTCGAGCACCCTGCGGCCGACCACGCCAAGGCGGTGATGCAGGCCGCGGCCGCCGGGACCGGCGTACGGCTGTCCGACGGGTCCACGAACGTCCTGCCGGTCGGCGACGCCGACGACGTACGGCGAGCCTGGGCGCTACACCTGCGCCTGGTACGACGTTCGCTCGAGCGGGGCTTCTACCAGGGCTGGGACCTGCACCCGGCGCAGCTCCCGACCCGGTACGCCGCGACGTACGCCTTCTACCGGGACGGGTTCGCCGACGCCGCCGAACGCCTGGGTCGCTATGCGACGCGGGCCGAGAGCGGCATCCTCGACGAGCCGGCGACCGCGCGGGCGCTGGCGGACTTCCTGGTGCGAGGACTGGACTGCGGTGCCCTGCGAGACCACGAGACCGATGCCACGGGCATGGACCGAGCGGCCCTCACCGCGCTCGCCCGGCCCGTGCGGAGCTGAGAGGAGAACCGATGGCGATCGTCCTCGGCGACAACCGCTACGGGAAGGCGGAGACGCGGGTCGTGCGCGTCGTACGCGACACCGACCGGCACGAGATCCGCGACCGCAACGTGTCCACAGCCCTGCGTGGAGACTTCGCCG
>JAICSC010000223.1 GCA_025937085.1 Nocardioides sp. | reverse complement strand
GCCGCGACGCCGACGTCGATGTCCGCCATCCGGCCCCAACCGGTACGGGCCGCGCCGGCCAGCTGCTCGAGGACGTCGAGGGTCGGGCTGTGCGCCGGCGGCAGCGCGTTGTGGTCGCGTCCGCTCCGCCACCCGAGCGCGAACAGCAGGGCGCTGGCCTCGCCACGCCACCCCTCGGTCGGTACGCCGCTGCCGGCCACAGCCAGAGCCATCCAACCCGCCTGACGATCGGCGTCCTTCCTGCCCAACGGAAGTCGGCCGACGATGTGTCCCCAGAGTGCCTGCGGATCCTGCCGACAACGGTTGGCGGCCGCGGTCGGGGCAAGCCGAGCCCTGCGGACAGTGACCAACCCGAGTGCGCGAGCCGTATCCCGCACCTCCGCGACCGGTGGTGTCAGGTCCTCCCGGTTGGCCTTGCCGATCCACCACCCTGTGATGCCGCTGCGCTCGGCGAACTCCTCGACCACCGCGGGCGGTAGGTAGCCGGCGGCGGTCAGCGTGACACCCTCGCCGATGACGTCGAGGAGGATCCGGTAGCTCTCAGTGATCCGGACGGCCTCGACCTCGGTGACATCGATGCGGCCGTGGGAAGGCGGTCGACCGAGCACCTCCCTCAGCAGGCGAATGCCGCGACGCTCCAGCTGCTCGGCCAGCTCGGCCAGCTCGCCGGTGACCCTGACCGGCTCGGCCACCGCGATGTCGAGGGCGGCGTCGGTCTCCTCGACCTCGAAGTGGTCAGGGTGCCAGTCCAACGGCAGCCAGTCCCGGCCGTGAGCAGCGTCCTGGAAACCCTGGGGCAGCAGTACATCGTCGTACCCGCTGCGGACCCACTCAGCCAGTTCCTCGTAGCCGCCGACGCCACCACAGTCCTCGGGCGGGCAGGCCATCCTTCCGCCGATGCACCGCACCGACGGCGGCTCCGCGAGCACCTTCTCGACCACCAGTTTATGGTCCCAGCCATCGCCGAAGTCGTACTCGTACCAGAGCTCGTCACCCTTCTCGGCGACGAGCTGATCGAGCCGTACGTCGTCCTCCAGAACGCCGTCGTCGCCCTCGTCCAGGTCGAAGTTCGTCACGAAGTACGGCGACCTATGGTCGCGGCCGGTGCGGAACCTGTGTAGGTGGGTGTCGTACCAGCCCATCGCCGCCTGGATCACGGCGTGCAGCCGGGGGAGGGTCAGGTCGCCCGGCAGCTCGAGGCGGCGCCACATCGGCGGCTTCGCACCGTGTAGGTCCAGACGCACCCGGAAACCTTGGGTCTCGGCTGGGATCGGGCGCAACGTCGGCGCCTGCTCGACCTGCAGTTTCTCGAAGATGCTGGTCACCCGTCCGCTCATCAACGCCTCGAGCAGCGCTCGGTTCTCCTCGGGGCTCGCCCCGTCCAGCAGTTGCTCGACCAGACGCTGGACCTCGACCGGTTCACCCACAGCAGGTAGTCAATCACCACCGATCAGACTCGAAGATCCGGCGTACCCGGCGCGTTGGATCTTCGACCCTGTCGCTCAGCACCGCGCTCACGCCGGCTTCGACGTAGAGCACGGTCCGTGAGCTGCGCCAACCAATCAGCATTGGTCGCACGTGCCCTCTGACCTGGTGCTAGTAGTGGTGGAGCCTAGGGGACTCGAACCCCTAACCCCCTGCTTGCAAAGCAGGTGCGCTACCAGTTGCGCCAAGGCCCCCGGTCGATGGGCACGGCTGCCGGGACTCCGGCAGGCGGTCGTCAGTCGTTGTCGACCTTGTCGGTCGCCTCGGCCCACAGCGCCTGGTCGCGCTGGCCTTCGTCCAGCTTCTTCTTGGCGAACAGGACGCCGGCGGCGGCGAGGGCGATCAGCAAGAGCTTCTTCATGGGTGACTCCGGCGTGAGTTGGGTGGACCAGTGGGCCTAACAGGACTTGAACCTGTGACCTCTTCCTTATCAGGGAAGCGCTCTAACCGTCTGAGCTATAGGCCCGGGGGGTCGAGAGACCAGGATGGCCGTCCCGTCAGGGAGCGACCGGTCTGGAACATTACCGCAGCGGCTGAAGGGCCGCCGAATCGCGGTCCAGGCTCAGTTGTCCTCGGAGAGCGTGACCTCGATGCCGCCGAGGAGCGAGGCTGCCATGTTGTAGAGGAACGCGCCCAGCGTGGCGATCGCGGTGATCAGGATGACATCGATGACCGACACCAGCATGGTGAAGCCGAGCACCCGCGACATCCCGAGGTAGTCCTCGATGTTGAACGTCGACAGGTTGTCCGGGCTCGAGACCGTGTCGGAGACGGTGTTGTTGATCGAGCTCCAGACGCCGGCGGCGCCGAGCACCGACCAGACCAGGAACACCGACACCACGGTGACGATGCCGAACGCGATCGACAGCAGGAACGACACCTTCATCACCGACCACGGGTCGACCCGGCTCAGCCGTAGCCGGGCACGGCGCGGGGCCCGGGACGGCGCCGTCGTACGCCGAGGGGCCGCGGCCGGGCGGGCCACCGGGACCGCCGTGGTCTGCTCCGGAGCCACCGGGTCGGGGACAGCCTGGACCGATCGGGCCTGCGGCTCTGTCCGGGGTGGGGGCTGTGGTGCTGGGCGCTGTTCACTGCGCAGCTCGGCCGGCATCGGGGGCAACACCCGGTTCGACGGTCGGCCGGTGTCTCGGGGAGCGGGCTCACGAGGGACTTCCGCGGCAGCGCGGCGGTCGTCGGCGGCGGCGCTGATCCGCCGCTGGAGCCGCTCGGCCAGAGGGATCCGCGCGGTGTCCTGGTGGCTCTCCTGATCTTGGGGGCGCGTCTGGACAGGTGCCTGCTCGGCAGAGCGCTCTGTCATCAGCCCTCACTCTCCTGGATCGGTTACGGGCCTTCGTCGCCTTCAGGTCCGCTCTCGGACTCGGACGGCACCGGGGGAGACGCCGTCTCGGCCTCGATTGTTGCATCCGCGACCACATCCGGCGATTCGGCGGATTCTCCGGTGGACACCTCCGTACCCGCCTCGCCCGCGGGCATGACCGTGCCGGAGGCCTCCTCCAACACCTCGTCGGGCGACTCCACCGACCGGGTGACCACCGCGACCGCGTCGCCGTCCTTGGGCGTCACGAACTTCACGCCCATCGTCGAACGTCCGGTCGCCCGGAAGTCATCGTTGATCGGGCTGCGTACGACCTGGCCGCCCTGAGTGATCGAGAGGATCTCGTCGCCGTCGACGACGATGAACGCCCCGACCAGCCCGCCGCGGTCCTCGTTGGCCAACGACATGGTCTTGATGCCGAGCCCGCCACGCGACTGCTGGCGGTAGTCGGAGATCCGCGAGCGCTTGGCGAAGCCGCCGTCGGTCATCGTGAAGACGTACTGCGGCGTGACCGCGTCACGTTCCTCGGCCTCGACCTGCGCGGCCCTGATCACCGACATCGACAGCACCGAGTCGCCGTCGCGGAACTTCATCCCGGTGACTCCGGACGTGGCGCGCCCCATCGGCCGCAGCTGGGTGTCGTCGGCGCGGAACCGGATCGCCTGGCCCTTGCGGGACACCAGCAGGATGTCGTCGTCGGGGTTCACCAGCTCCGCCCCGATGAGCTCGTCGTCGTCCTCGCGGAAGTTGATCGCGATGACCCCGGCCTGTCGCGGCGAGTTGTAGTCGCCGAGCTTGGTCTTCTTCACCAGACCGTTACGCGTGGCGAGCACGAGGTACGGCGCCTGCTCGTAGTCGCGGATCGCCAGCACCTGTGCGATGTCCTCGTCGGGCTGGAAGCTCAACAGGCCGGCGACGTGACCGCCCTTCGCATCGCGCGAGGCCTCGGGCAGGTTGTAGGCCTTCGTCCGGTAGACCCGGCCGGCGGTGGTGAAGAACAGCAGCCAGTGGTGGTTGGTCGTCGCGATGAAATGGTCGACCACGTCGTCGCCGCGCAGCGTCGCACCGCGCACGCCCTTCCCGCCGCGCCGCTGGGTGCGGTACGCGTCGGCCCTGGTGCGCTTGGCGTAGCCCCCACGGGTGATCGACACGACGAGGTCCTCGTCGGGGATCAGGTCCTCCATGGAGAGATCGCCGTCGGCTGCGATGATCTGGGTACGACGCTCGTCGCCGTACTTGTCGACGATCTCGGTGAGCTCCTCGCCGACGATCGTCCGCTGCCGCGAGACGTTGGCCAGGATGTCCTGGAGGTCCTCGATCGTGACCTCGATCTCGGCGAGCTCGTCGATGGTCTTCTGGCGCTGCAGGGCGGCCAGGGCGCGCAGCTGCATGTCGAGGATGGCGGTCGCCTGGACCTCGTCGATCTCCAGCAGCGCCATCAGGCCGGTACGAGCCTCGGCGACGTCCGGCGAACGCCGGATCAGGGCGATCACCTCGTCGAGCATGTCGAGCGCCTTGACCAAGGCGCGCAGGATGTGGGCCCGCTCCTCCGCGCGGCGCAGGCGGTGCTCGGTACGACGGCGGATGACCTCGATCTGGTGGTCGACCCAGTGGCTGATGAACAGGTCGATCGACAGCGTGCGTGGAACTCCGTCGACCAGCGCGAGCATGTTCGCGCTGAAGTTCGTCTGCAGCTCGGTGTGCTTGAACAGGTTGTTCAGCACCACGCGGGCGACGGCGTCGCGCTTGAGCACGACGACGAGCCGCTGGCCGGTGCGGGACGACGTGTCGTCGCGCACCTCGGAGATCCCCTGGACCCGTCCCGAGTCCGCGAGCTCGGCGATCTTCAGCGCCAGGTTGTCCGGGTTGACCATGTAGGGCAGCTCGGAGATCACCAGCGTGGTGCGTCCCTTGGCGTCCTCATCGATCTCGACCACCGCGCGCTGCTGGACGGAGCCGCGGCCGGTGCGGTAGGCCTGCTCGATGCCCTGGCGGCCGACGATCAGCGCCCCCATCGGGAAGTCGGGGCCCTTGACCCGCTCGATCAGCGCGTCCAGGAGCTCCTCCCGGGTCGCGTCCGGGTGCTCGAGGGCCCACCGAGCGCCGTCGGCGACCTCACGCAGGTTGTGCGGCGGGATGTTGGTGGCCATGCCGACCGCGATGCCGGCCGAGCCGTTGACCAGCAGGTTGGGGAACCGGGCCGGCAGGATCGCCGGCTCCTCGGACCGGCCGTCGTAGTTGGGCCCGAAGTCGACGGTCTCCTCGTCGATCCCGCGGACCATCTCCATCGCCAGGGGAGCCATCCGGCACTCGGTGTACCGCATCGCCGCGGCCGGGTCGTTGCCGGCCGAGCCGAAGTTGCCCTGCCCGTGGATCAGCGGCGCGCGCATCACCCAGGGCTGGGCGAGTCGGACCAGGGTGTCGTAGATCGCGGAGTCGCCGTGGGGGTGGTACTGGCCCATCACGTCTCCGACGACGCGGGAGCACTTGGAGTAGCCGCGGTCCGGACGGTATCCGCCGTCGTACATCGCATAGAGCACGCGCCGGTGGACCGGCTTGAGCCCGTCGCGGACCTCGGGCAGGGCGCGACCGACGATGACGGCCATCGCGTAGTCGATGTAGCTGCGCTGCATCGACTCCTGCAGGTCGATCGGCAGGACACGACCGCCGCCGTCACCGCCACCGATCAGGTTGCCCGTGGTCTCGGTCATCTCTGAGGCTCTCTACCCTTGTCTAGTACTCGTCCTAGAAAGTCTTGGCGTGGTCTCGACCGGCGCGACCGACGCCGTGACTAGATGTCCAGGAAGCGGACGTCTTTGGCGTTGCGTTGGATGAAGCTGCGGCGCTGGTCGACGTCTTCGCCCATCAGGATCGAGAAGATCTCATCGGCGCGAGCCGCATCCTCGAGCGTGACCTGGAGCAGAATCCGCGCGGAGGGGTCCATCGTGGTCTCCCACAGCTCGTCGGCGTTCATCTCGCCGAGGCCCTTGTACCGCTGCACCGGGTTCTCCTTGGGCAGCTTCTTGCCCTGGGCGACGCCGTCCTTCATCAGCGCGTCGCGCTCCGCGTCGGAGTAGACGAACTCGTGCTCGTGCGGCTTGTTCCACCGGAGCCGGTACAGCGGTGGCTGTGCCATGTAGACGAAACCGTGCTCGATGAGGGGCTTCATGAAGCGGAACAGGAGGGTCAGGAGCAGGGTGTTGATGTGGTGGCCGTCGACGTCGGCGTCGGCCATCAGCACGATCTTGTGGTAGCGCAGCTTGTCGAGGTCGAACTCCTCGTGGATGCCGGTGCCGAG
>JAICSC010000307.1 GCA_025937085.1 Nocardioides sp. | reverse complement strand
GGAACGGGGCGTGCCGCCAACGGGGTGACGATTCCTGGCGTTGTGGAACACCCTGTTCGACAACGGCCGTCGCGAGGGGTCCGTTGGCGGCACAGGGTGTTCCACTTCGTTCCTCGCGCGAACGACGTCGCTCAGCCCGCGACCGACGTGCGCCCTCCTCGTCGCTGCCGAGAACCGCACCGTCGATGACCACGACGGAGCGGCCGGTGAAAGGATCAGGCGACAGCGCACGCCGACGACGCCGAGCGGCTGTGCGAGGAGTGGAAGATCCCGCTGGTGGTGCACTGGCTGCGCGACCAGCGGGAGCGCTACGGATTCTGAGCACGGGCTGAGAAGATGCGGGCATGCCGGCCGTGCACGACTCCCTCGCCCACGCCGCGACCACGCCGTACTGGCTCGACAGCCCCGACCGGCCCGCGCCTCGCCCGGCGCTGGACGCGCGGGTCACGGCGGACCTGTGCGTCGTCGGCGGCGGGTACTCCGGGTTGTGGACCGCGATCCTGGCCAAGGAGCGCGACCCTGGGCGCGACGTGGTACTGCTCGAGGGCAACCGCGTCGGGTGGGCGGCCTCGGGCCGGAACGGCGGGTTCTGCGCAGCCTCGATCACCCACGGACACGCCAACGGCATGGCGCGTTGGCCCGGCGAGATGGACACCCTCGAGCGCCTCGGTCGGGAGAATCTGGACGGCATCGAGAAGACCCTCAGCCGCTACGGGATCGGCTGCGACTTCGAGCGGTCGGGCGCGATCACCGTCGCCACCGAGCCGCACCAGCTGGAGTGGCTGCGCGAGGTCGCCGCGGGGAACCCGCATGCGGCGTACCTAGACGTCGCAGCAGTGCGCGCCGAGGTGAGCTCGCCGACGTTCCTCGGCGGGGTCTACGAGCCGCACGACGTCGCACTCGTGAACCCCGCGAAGCTGGCGTGGGGGCTGGCCGACGCGGCGGAGTCGCTGGGCGTCCGCGTCCACGAGGGCACGCGCGTCTCCGGGCTGTCGTCCGTCGGTGCGGGGGTGGAGGTGCGCACGGACTCTCGCCACTCCGGAAGTCAGGGCGTCGTGCGCGCCGGCAGGGTCGCCCTCGGCACGAACGCGTTCCCGTCCCTGGTACGCCGCGTGCGGCTGCATACGGTGCCGGTCTACGACTACGCGTTGATGACCGAGCCTCTGTCGGCCGAGCAGCTCGCGGCGATCGGCTGGAAGGGGCGTCAGGGGCTGGATGACATGACCAACCAGTTCCACTACTTCCGGATGACCGAGGACAACCGGATCCTGTGGGGCGGGTACGACGCGATCTACCACTTCGGCCGGCAGGTGCGCCCGTCGTACGACCAACGGGCGGCGACCTTCGACCTGCTCGCCCGGCAGTTCTTCACGACGTTCCCGCAGCTCGAGGGGCTGCGCTTCTCGCACCGCTGGGGCGGAGCCATCGACACCTGCACCCGATTCTGCGCGTTCTTCGGGACGGCGTACGCCGGGCGCGCGGCGTACGCCCTCGGCTTCACCGGACTCGGCGTGGGCGCGACCCGCTTCGGTGCTGAGGTGATGCTCGATCTCCTCGACGGCGTCGACTCCGAGCGGACGCGTCTGGAGATGGTGCGGACGAAGCCCCTGCCGTTCCCACCCGAGCCGTTCGCCTGGGCCGGCATCCAGCTCACCCGTCGCTCCCTCGCCGGGGCCGACCGGAACCAGGGTCGGCGCAACCTGTGGCTGCGCGGCCTGGACCGGCTCGGCCTCGGCTTCGACTCCTGATAGCCCCCGGCTCGCTGCCCGGTGGATCGGGGGCGTGGCTGGAGTCAGCGGGCTCGTCGGGCAAGCCCCACGCTCAACCCGTGGGCACCACCTCCGAGGCCTCCGCGAAGTGGCAGGCGACCGGATGTCCCTGCCCGCGGTCGACCAGCGCGGGCTCCTCGCGGGCGCAGATCTCCTGGGCCTTCCAGCAGCGAGCGGAAGCGGCACCCGGACGGGGGATTGGCGGCAGCGGGTACGTCGCCCTCCAGGATGATCCGTTTTCGCTCTCGTTCGACGGCCGGATCCGGCACCGGTACGGCGGACAACAGGCCCTGCGTGTAGGGATGCGACGGGCGGTCGTAGACGTCGTTGCGGGTGCCGGTCTCGACGATCTTGCCGAGATACATCACCGCGACCCGATGCGAGATGTGCCGGATCACCGACAGGTCGTGGGCGATGAAGAGATAGGCGAGCCCGAGTCGTGACTGCAGGTCCTCCAGCAGGTTGACGATGCCGGCCTGGATCGACATGTCCAGAGTGGACAGCGGCTCGTCGCGGGTCCTCGACCTCCTGGAGACGGCCGGCTTCACCGTCACGGAGGTCGACGTGTTCTACGAGGAGGGTGCTCCCAAGGCACCCGCCGCCGACTCCCTCGGCGTCGCGGTCGCGTCCTGAGGCTGCTGCTCAGCGGCCGGGGTCCTGCGGCGTCTCCCGCATGACCGCCCACGCATCGGCCACGGGGCCGAGGTGGTGGAGCTTGTCGGGGTTGATCACCGAGCGGACCACCTGGATCCGCCCGTCCAGGACGTCGAGCGTGATCACGTTGATCACCTGTCCGGCGGCGTCCCGGAAGATCGCGCCCGGCTGCCCGTTCACCTCGCGCCGCTCCACCTGGATCCCGGAGCCCCCGAAGCGTTGACCCAGGCCGGCGAACATCCGCGCGGCCCTGTCCAGGCCCACGATCACCCGCATCCACTGCGGCGCGTTGCCGCCACCGTCGCCGTACACCTCGACGTCGGCCGCCAGCAGCTCGCGCAGCTCGTCGACGTCGCCGACGGTCAGGGCGTCGAAGAAGCGCGCGGCCAGCTCCTCGCGCTCGCGCTTGTCGACGTCGAACCGAGGCCGCCCCTCCTCCATCAGCCTGCGCGCCCGCGACGCGAGCTGGCGGCTCGCCGCCTCCGACTTCCCGACCACCTCGGCGATCTCGCTGAACGGGAACGAGAACACGTCGTGCAGCACGAAGACCGCGCGCTGCTCGGGGGTCAGCCGCTCGAGCAGGAGCAGGGCGGCCATCGACAGCGAGTCGGCGAGCTCCGCGGCATGCTCCGGATCGGGGTACGCCGTGGGCACGTCGTCGGTGAGCAACGGCTCGGGCAGCCAGTGGCCGACGTACGACTCACGGCGAACCCGCGCCGACCGGAGCACGTCGATCGAGACGCGGGTCACCACCGCGGACAGGAAGGACTTCAGCGAGATCGGCACCGTGCTGCTCGCCTGGTACCGCAGCCACGTCTCCTGGACCGCGTCCTCGGCCTCGCTCACGCTGCCGAGGATCCGGTAGGCGATCGAGAACAGCAGAGGGCGCAGCTCCTCGAACTCTTCGGCGCCCACCTAGACCTCCAGCCCGTCGCGGAACCCCTGCCGCCACGAGGGCCAGCGCAGCTCCCACCCGAGCGCGCGCTTCGCCCGGGCGTTGGAGGACCCGCGGGTGCGGGTCAGCATCGACACCGCGACCTCGCCCGCGGCCAGCCGGGCCAGCCAAGCGGGGAGCCGCATCGGTGGCTTGGCGCCCAGGCAGTCGGCGAGGTACGGCAGCCACTCCGAGGCCGGCGCCGGTTCGTCGTCCACGATGTTGAAGACGCCTCGCGCCTGCTGCTCCAGCGCCAGCATCGTCGCACCCGCAGCGTCGTCGAGGTGCACGAACGACATGTAGCCGGTGCCGCCTCCTACGATCGGGAACTTGCGCTTCCGCACGAGCGCCAGCATCGGGTCGGTCGCGTCGCCGTAGAACCCGCCGTACCGCAGCACCGCACCGTCCACCTTCTGCACCGTCTCCTCGAGGTACCGGATCGCGGCCATCGTCTCGCGCTGGGCGGCGGGAGGTTCGGGGTCCAGAGGGTCCTCCTCGTCCTTGACCCACCCACCGGAGCGGATGTTGGGCCACCCGGTGTAGCTCTGGGCCACGAGGTGAGGTACGCCGCCGGCCTGCGCGGCTGCGATCAGGTGGTCGAGCCCTTCGGTCCGTAGCCGGTTGGTCACGGCGAAGTACCGGTCGAAGTGCTTCACGTCCGCGGGGCCCGCCAGCGCGGTCATCTGGTGTACGACGGCATCCGGCTCGGCCTTCGCCACCGACTCGCCCACGGCCGAGCTGTCCAGCCCGTCCACGACGGTCGGCTCCGCGCCCAGCCGCTCGAGCAGGGCGGTCTTGCGGGGGTCCCGGGTCGTCGCCGTGACCCGGTGTCCGTGCTCGACGAGCTGGGGGATGAGCCTGCGGCCCAGGGCCCCGGTCCCTCCTGCGAGGTACACGTGCATCTG
>JAICSC010000151.1 GCA_025937085.1 Nocardioides sp. | reverse complement strand
TGGACCGGATCTTCGAAGAGTAGGGCTGAGCGGCTTGGTCGTGACGCAACGGGAGGCCCGGTGGTCACTCGGTCGCTGGTCGGCCGGTGAGGATCGGCGACGGTCGGAACCCTCGCCAGAGCAGCCACACGCTGAGCGAGAGCTCCCAGATGGCCTCGGGCGCGGTCATCGCGACGGGAAGTCCCGAGTGGATGTCCCACACCCCCAGCAGCACCCCGATGCCGGCGACCAGGGCCAAGGGCCCGCCGACGAGGCCGAACAGCACCATCGGACGCGGTAGCAGCCTGGAACGCCACATGAGGTAGCCGAGCAGGATCCCGTTCCCGAGGCCGGCGCAGAACTGGGGGCCGAGGAGCGAGACCTGGTCGTGCAAGGCGAGAAGTGAACGGGCATCGTCCACCAACGCCGCGTCCGCGCCTCCGGAGGAGACGCCCTGGCGCAGATCCACGATCGCCATCAGGCTGAGGATCCCGACCAGGATCAGGATCGACTCCACCGTGCGTGAGGCGACGTACCCCAGTGCAGTGCTCTCGTTGACCCTTCTGACGATGGGAAAGATGACCACTGCCGTGGCGATGCCGCAGATGGCGAGGCCGATCTCGAGCAGGGCCCCGACCGCGACGCGCGTGTCGTGGCCGCTGCCGAGGACATAGTCGGCGTGGTTCAGCAGGGGGTCGTAGAACCAGAAGGCCGGCATCGAGAAGACGAACGTGCCGAGGAACCACGCACCCATGATGTGGGCGGTGCGCTGTTCGGCCCGGGTCGGGAGGTGCAGCCGCCGGCCGGCCTGCGAGCGGGGGGCAGAGGCGGGGCTGTGCGGTGATGTCTCAGTGTGCGTGGTGTTCATGTCTTCTCCTTGATCTCGTGACTCGAACGGGCGTAGGGGTGCTTCCACTCGTGGGCGAGGACGGCGTAACCGACGGTGTCGAGCCACTGTCCGGAGCGATGGAGCGACTCGCTGACCGCGTGGGTCTCGCGCCGCATCCCGACCTTCTCCATGAGGCGCCACGAGGCGTCGTTGTCCAGGAAGCAGTTCGCGACCACTCGGTGGACAGCGAGCTCTTCGAAGCAGTAGCGGAGGAGCTCTCGCACCGCCTCGGTCGCGTAGCCGACCCCGGTGTGTGACGGGTCGAGCACCCATCCGAGCTCGGCCTGGGCGTCCTGCGCGCACTCCACGACCTCCACCTGGGACCAGGCGTCCTCGAGGCGCAGCATGAAATCGCCGATCACGCGCCCGCCCGAGTCGTCGGCGAGCTCGACGATGACGGTTGCGGCGAGACGGGACGGTTCGGCGAACAGGGTCCGGTACTCCTCGAGGTCGGCCGGGACGCCGGTGAGCCACTCGTTGACGGAGTCGAGGCGCCGGTACGCCCAGGTGGGCTCCGCGTCGTACGTCGTCGCCGGTCGGAGCGTGAGCCGCTCGGTGTGCAGCGGCCGGTCGAGAGCGGGGGCGCAGACCGGCTGCTCGCCGATCATGTCGAGGGCGAGCAGGTCGGCCCCGAGGTCGCGGATGCGGCCGAGCACGCCGTGCAGCTGGGCCTGGTCGACCACTGGGAGGGTGAGGGTGGTGGATGCGTCGTCGTTCCGGACGAGGGTGTGGCCGCCCAGCCAGTCGGCCCAGTGGTCGTCGAGGCGGCCTGCGACCGTGACCCGGTAGGTGTCGGCTGGACGGTTGACCTCGCGGACGGCGTGGGAGGGAGGTGTGGTGCCCATGACGGTTCCTGTTCGCGGATGACGAGCCATGCGGTGAGGACGGTCGGGACCGACCATCTGAGTGGCCGGTCCCGGTGACTCGTTCAGCCTGGATCCACGGATTTGCGGCGTCGCGCAGCAGGTGGAAATCGGTGGATCCACGCTTGGGTCGACCGCAGGGTGCTCATCGGACGGCGGCGGTCTCGGGCGTCGTGGGTCGGACGTCGGCCGTGCCGGAGGACTTCCGCTGGTCGCGCCACAGGGAGATGCCCAGGCCGACCATGGCGACGCCCTCGGGGACGGCCATTGGCCGGTTGAACGACTCCGGCAGTACGGCGAGTGCGGCGGTGCCCACGGTGCTCACGGCGAGCAGGACGGCCGCCCAGCGGGCGAGGACCCGGGCGCGGAACAGGGCGATGCCGAAGACCAGCCCCCCGAGCATGTAGCAGGCACCGGTGATGTTGAACAGGACCTGCAGATGGCCGATGCTGCCCACGGTGGTGCCGCCCTCGTTGGCGGCGACGACGTCGTTGACGAACTGCGGGGCCGGGTGCGTGAGCGCCGGCAGGAAGGCCGCGGCCATCACGACGGTGCACAGCATCAGCAGGTAGCCGACGGCGAACATCAGGAAGCCGACGAGCCCGAGCACCCGCATCTGGCGGACCTGTCGCAGGTACATACCGGTGATCCCCGCGAGCGCCAGAGCGCACATGAACGCCTTGGCGATGCAACGGACCACCCACTCGGTGGTGTCGGTCAGGAAGCTGTCCATCCCGGGGTGGTTGATCTGGACGGCGATGAAGATCGCGCCGGCGGCCGCGGCCGCGATCCCGGCGGCCTTGGTGAGGCTGGTGGTGGTGACGGTCATGTCGGTTCCTCGTGGTCGGTGCCTGGCGGGACGCCTGGCGATGACCAGGAACCTAGGAATCGGCCCGGTCACCGCACATCACCATGTGATGTGACCGGGGTGGTGATTGCCTGGCGATGGGCCTCACGGCCGGGTGGAGTGGCGCTTCGGGCTACAGGAGGCCGAGGTCGGTGGCGCGTCGTACGGCGGCCCGACGGGTGTTCACGTCGAGCTTGGTGAAGATGTGCTTGGTGTGGCTGCGCAGGGTGTTGACCGACACGAACAGGTGGCGCGCGATCTCGGGTCCGGTCAGGTCTGTGGCCAGCAGACGGAGCACGTCGCGCTCCCGGTCGCTCAGCGCCTCGCGCCCGAGGACGAAAGCTCCAGCTCCTGGGGGAGGAGTCACGTCGCGCTGCTCCTGGCCCTCGATGTGCAACAGGTCGCCGGCATGGTCTGCCCCCGGGAGGTCGGCTCGAGCGGCCGCTGTTCGGAGCAGCTCCTCCAAGGCCGGACCTTCGTCGAGGAACAGCCGGACGTAGCCGGCGGGGACACCCTCGACCAGGGTGAAACCAAGGTCGGTGAGCGCCACCGCGTCGTCACCCCGGGCGTGGTGGACGAGTGCCCGGACGAGACGTGCCTCGATGATGCTGCCGCCGCGGTCCGCCGCCTGTGCCGCAGTGACGACCCGGTCGAGGAGGACCATGGCGGTGTCGAGGCCCTCGGGGTCTCGGTCGGAGCGGTGCTTCGCGAGGAGGAGCCGGGCGAGGGTGAGGAGGTTGAACTCCGTCAGGTACGTCGGTACGTCGTCAGCGGTGACCGCGAACTCGCTGGCCCAGCGCGAGGCCTCGGTCAGTCGGCCCTGGGTGATGCGGAGCCGAGCGATGGCGGCTGGAATGGGCCGGGTGTCGGGGAAGAAGCCCTGCAGGTACAGCGGCTGGGCCCGCTCGAGCATCGTCACGGCTGCGTCGAGCTCGCCGCGGGACCTCAGGACCCCCGCCATGGAGGTGTACCAGCGGAACCGGTTCTCGATCAGGGAGGCACGGTCGCCCAGCTCACGGGCGGTCTGGAGGTGTTCGGCAGCCTGGTCGAGCTCTCCCTGCTCGCGGAGCACGTCGGCCAGCCCGACGTGCAGGTCGCCGGCGACCGGAAGGGCCGGGCCGGGGTTCGCGGAGGCCGCGGCCAGCGCCCGCTCGTACAGCCGGCGTGCCTCGACCGGTCTCCCGCGCGCCAGCCACATGCCCGCCACCACGACGGTGGCGCCCAGCTCGTCGGCGACCATCTGGCCCGCGTGCATGGCGGCGAGCGCCTCGGTGAACGTGTCCACGGCAGTGCCGAGGTCTCCGGCGGCCCAGGCCGCCAGCCCCAGGAACCCGGCGGCTCCGCTGCGGGCCATGTGGTCGTGGGGCTCGCTCAGGGCGAGTGCCCGGCGGGCATGCGACGTCGTCCCGTCGACATCGCCCCGCGCCTGCGCGATCGAGGCGCGATAGACCTCGATCATGGCCGGAAGGGAGCGGAGCTCGCTGTCCCGGTCCGCGACCGCCGGATCCGGCGAGCCCGTCGGGGGAATGCTCGAGGGCGGCATTGCCTCGAGACCGGTCTCGAGACCGGCCTCGAGACCGGCCTCGGCCGCGTCGAGCCACGTCCCCACCCCCTCGAGGTCGCCGACCGTGAGCCGGGTCCATGCGACACCCGCGGCAAGCAGGGGCCGGCGGCGTACCAGGTCCTCGGGCAGTGCGACCAGCCAGTCGCGAAGGGCGCGGTTCTCGCGTCGTCGGCGCAGGTCGGCCAGGGCGAGCTCGAGGAGGTCGGCGGCGTACTCGGCGTCGGCTCCGGCGAGCGCGTGGGTGATCGCGTCGGGAAGCCTGCGCTGCGCGGTGTACCACCGGGCCGCGGACCGGTGCAGGTGCCTGAGCCGTTCGGGGTCGGACGAGGTGAGCTGTGCTCGCAGCGCGTCGGCGAAGAGATGGTGGTACCGGAACCACTGCCGCTGGTCGTCGAGCGGGACCAGGAACAGGTTCGACCGCTCGAGGTCCTCCAGCATCTGGTGGCCCCCGGGGCGCCCGGTGACCGCGTCGCACAGCGGCCCGGTCAGCTCACGGAGAACTGAGGTGTCCAGGAGGAACGCGCGTACGTCGTCGGGCTGGCTCCGCAGGACCTCCTCCAGCAGGTAGTCCAGGACGAACCGGTTGCTCCCGGTGAACGCGTCCACGAAGCCGTCGAGGTCGCCCGTACCGGTACGACCCCGGGCCGAGAGGGCCGCCAGCTGCAGTCCGGCCGCCCAACCTTCCGTGCGCGTCTCGAGGGCCGCCACCTGCACCGGCTCGAGCTCCAGCCCCATGACCTCGTTGAGGAACCGTTCGGCCTCGTCGTCGGTGAACCGCAGGTCCGAGGCGCGCAGCTCCACCAGCTCGTCGCGGGCGCGGAGGCGGGACAGCGGAAGAGGTGGGTCCGCACGAGTGGTGATGGCCAGGGTGACCTGGCCCGGCAGGTTGTCGAGGAGGAAGGTGACGGCCTCGTGGACGGCCGTCGTGCTGACGATGTGGTAGTCGTCGAGCGCGAGCACGGTGGGTTCGGCGATGGTGTCTAGGTCGTTGACGAGGCTGACGAGAACGTCGTCGGTCCGGAAGCCGCGGTCGTTGTCCATCAGGGCCAACGCGTCGGCGCCGAGGTCCAGGTTGGTGGTCTGGAGCGCGGCGACGACGTGCGTGAGGAACCGCTGCAGGTCGGAGTCGCCCTCGTCCAGGGACAGCCACGCGACGCGGCGCGACATCTCGGCGAGTCCCGGGGCGGTGGGGGTGAGCCACTGGGTCAGGACTGTGGTCTTGCCGAAACCGGCCGGGGCGGCGACCAGGACCAGTCGTGGCATCGAGCGTGGGTCGGCCAGGAGCTTGTCGGTGAGCCGTGGCCGGGGTACCAGCTGTCGCCGGGGGGTCGGCACGTGCAGCTTGGTGCCCAGGACCGGCATCTGCACAGGGTAGGGATGCGGTCCGCCGGTGGGAACCGGCGGACCGCATCGACCGTGGCGTGGTGGTTCAGGCGGTCAGCGTGGGCTCTCCTCGGACGAGGACTTGAAGCCCTTGAAGGTCAGGTAGAACCCGACGGACAGTTCCCAGGCGGCGACGGGGAGGGTGGCGAGCATCGACCAGATACCGGTCTGGGTGAGGTGCCCGAACAAGGTCAGCATGTTCGCGGTCAGGAGCACGGGAGCGCCGATGAGCCCCATGGCCGGGATGACACGGGGGACGAGCCGGGACCGGTACAGCAAGGTGCCGAACAGGACGGCGTTGATGCAGGCCATGAAGCCGGGCCGAACAGGAAGGTCCAGTCGCGGCTGGCCACGAGTGCGTGACCGGTGGTGGCGAGGGACGACGGCAGTGCCGGCGTAGTCCCTGGTGGAGAGTGACGCCCGAGGTGGTGTTCCCGTACTTCACAGACCCCGCCCTCATCGTGACCTGGATCGGTGACCGGGCCGAGCTCGACCCGCAGCCCGGCATGTTCGCACTCGACATGGGCGAGGTCCTGGCCCGGGGCACCTACGTCACCGTCGACCCGCCGCGCCGCGTCGGGCGGATCGACCGTCGAGACCGTGCTGACCCCCGACGGCGACGACACGATGGTCGTGTTCAGCATCGTGGGCTGCACTCCGGTCGCCTCGGCGACCACCGCGCCGGCTGGGAGGACTGCCTCGAGCGCCTGCACACCGCTGTGGCGCGGCCCGGGTGACCGAGCCGAGGCTCCGGTCCGCGATCGGGTCTCACTCCTCCGGTGAGGACGGGCGCCGGAGTGGGCGCGTGGCCGGCCCCTCGAGCACCTCGCCGTCGGGCGTGAACCGCGACCCGTGCAACGGGCAGTCCCAAGACCGCTCGGCGTCGTTCCAGCTGAGCGTGCCGCCGAGGTGGCTGCAGAGCGCGACCACGGAGCAGATGCGACCGTCGACCCGTGCCTCCCCTTCGGGCAGGAGGCCTCTGCGCCCGACGACGCCCTCACCCTCTGCCGGTTCGCGGGCTGCCGGCCCCCGCAATGAGCTCAGCTCGGCGCGCGCGAGATCGCCGACCAGGTGGAGCCCGACCGCCGCGTTCAGGCGACCCAGCTCGAGCGCTCCGCTCGGACGAGTGATGCGCCGCGAGATCGGCGTCTGCCAGGTCGCCCGGTGACCGTGGATCTGCTTGGCGAGCGACAAGGCGGCGGCGACACCGTTGGTGAGGCCCCACTTGCCGTACCCGGTCGCCACGAAGACGTGACCACGCCCGCGCGGCAGGGCTCCGATGGCGGGCAGCCCGTCGTGTGAGGCGTAGTCCTGGGCAGACCACGCATGCGTCTCCTCCGCCCCCGGGAACCACGAATGAGTCCACTCGCGGAGGGCCTCGAGATGCGCCACCGTCGAGCCCCCGCGCCCGACGGTGTGTCCCTGCCCACCGGCCAGGAGCAGGGGCCCGGCGACCGACGGTGCATCACGGACCGAGCGCGTGGGTGAGCCGGCGGACAACAGCATGAGCTCGGGCGGCGACGGGTGGCGGAAGGCCAGGGCGTAGGAGCGTTGGGGCTCGACCTTGGCGAAGTACAGACCCCGGTCCAGGATCGGCACCCCGGTCGCCAGGACGACGTTCTGGGCGTGCACCTGGCGCCCGTCGTCCAGGTCCACCCGTTTCGGGTTCGCGAGTGGGGCCCCGATCACCCGGTGCCCGGTGACGACCGTTCCGCCCTCCTGACGGATCTCGCGCACGAGCGCCTCGCAGACGTCCATCGCGTCGAGCTGTGCCTGGTTGTCGAGGACGGCGCCGCCGACGTGAGGGAACGGCACGTCGAGGTCTCGCTGCCAACGCGTGTCGAGACCGAGCCGACGGGCGGCGTCGTGCTCGTCGCGAGCCGCGCCGTGCCCGGCCCGGTCCGCGGCGTACGTCGCCGCCGGGCGCCGCTGGTAGGGGACGCCGTGGTCGTCGCAGAAGCGCAGCAGCCATGCCTGCCCCTCGCGATTGGCTTCGACGTACGCCTCTGCCACCCGCTCGCTCTGCCGCTCGAGGATGTGCGAGAGGCGGGTTCCCTGAAGGAGGGAGACTTTGCCGGTCGTGTTGCCGGTGGTGACCGCGCCGACCTGACGCGCCTCCACGACGGCGACGTTCCGTCCGGACCGGGCGAGCAGGAGGGCGGTGACGAGCCCGGTGATGCCGGCACCGACGATGAGGTCGTCGTAGCGCTCGTCCAGATCGGCGTCGGTCTCGATCGTGGAACGGTCGCGCCACAGGGAGGTGAGGGTGGCCATGGCGTCCCGTACCCAGGAACGTGACCGACACCGCCGACCGCCCGCGCTGCTGCGCGACCCGAACCGTCCCGAACCCCCTGGCCCCGACCGGTCCGGTGTCGAGGCATGACCAGGGCTGTAGCGGGCACAGACTCCGAGGCGAGCACGTCCACGCGGACGATCAACCGTGGCCGGTTGGCAGCCGAGCTCTCCGAGGTCGTGCAGGGGGAGGTGCGCTTCGACGAGGGCAGCCGCAGGCTCTACGCCAACGACGCCTCGATCTACCGGATGGTGCCGATCGTCGTCGTCGTCCCATGAGACGAGCTCGACGTCGAGCGGGCGCTCGAGGTCTGCCGCCGGCGGCTGGCCGGCCAGAGCGTCAACGAGGGCGTGGTCTTCGTCCTCCAGTTGGACCCGGAGGCCCGCACCGCCGTCGTCCAGCCGGGAGTCATCTGCG
>JAICSC010000085.1 GCA_025937085.1 Nocardioides sp. | reverse complement strand
TCCGGCAGGACGTCGTACGAGGTCATCCGGTCAGGACTCGTCGGGACTCATCAGCAGGTAGCCGACCCAGCCCAGGAACAGGATGAGCCCGCCCAGGAACAGCCAGGAGTGCTCGAACTCGAACCCTGCGGCGATGGCCAGGACCAGCACGCCACCGATGACCGCTCGACCAGAAGGAAGCTCCACGGGTCCAGGTTACCGAGCCACGCCGGTGCGGCACGATGGCACCATGTCCTCGCGCAGGTCACTCCGGTCCCGCCGGTCGGTGCTCTCGATCGCGTCCTCCGACTCGGTGCTCTCGATCGGGTCCGTCGGGTCGGTCCTCTCGATCGGCTCCGTCGGCTCGTTCGCGTCCCTGGGCTCGATCGGGTCCGCGATGTCCATGCTCTCCGCAGGCTCCTACCAGTCACGGTCCTCGGCGCTCAGCGGCCAGTCGGACGGCTCGCTGCTGTCCTGGCAGAGCAGCAACGCCGTGCGCGGGCGGCGGGAGACCGGCCGGCTGGACGGCACCGCCGTGGGCTCGCTCGTGACGGGGTCGCTCCTCGTCACCGCAGTCGTGTGCTACTCCCGGCTCCGCCGGTCACGCTGAGTGGATCAGGCTCAGTCGTGCCAGCGCGGTGACGTCGTCCGCGGTGGGGTGAGCGCCAGCGGCAGGACCACCATCCTGGGCTCGCGCGCCGCGAGCGCGTCCGCGAGTGCGGCCTCGAGCTCGTCGACCCCGCGGATCACGGCCGACGTGATGCCGAACGACGCGGCGAGGGCACCGAAGTCGGGCCGGTAGAGGTCGACCCCGCGGTGCTGGTCGCCGGCCCGGTCCTGGTCGTAGCGGAGCATCCCGTACCCACCGTCATCGACCACCAGCACGGTCACCGGCAGGTTCTCCTGCCGGAGGACGGCGAGCTCCCCCACGGCGTACATGAACCCGCCGTCGCCGCAGAGGGCGAGGACGGGGCCCTCCCGGAGGGCGGCGGCTCCGACCGAGGCCGGCAGGGCGGAGCCGAGGGTCCCCCAGCCGATCGGGTACTGGAGGCGGCGTGGCCCCGGGATCCGGCCGTAACCGCCGTACCAGTAGCCGGGGATCGTCATGTCGACCACCACCGTCGCGTCCGTGTTCGAGACGGCGGCGTTAACGCCCTCCAGGAACTCCAGCGCCGGTCCCCCGCCCGGGTCGTCCCGGAGCCGTGCCCAGGCCTCCGCGCGCAGGACGTCCAGCTCGGCGGGATCGGACGCACGCTGCGCGAGCCGCGCGGTGAGCTCGGCCAGCACGAACCGCGCGTCGCCGAGCACACCGACGTCGGGCCGGTAGTTCGCGGACAGGTCGGGCTCGCTGACGTTGACCGCGACCAACGACCTCGGCATCGGCATCGACCAGTTGCGGGTCATCGGACCGTCGAAGGCGGTGCCGACGGCGAGCAGCAGGTCCGCACGAGCGAGGTACGCCGCGACCTCGGGCTCGTGGGGAGGGAGGCCGACCAGCCACGGATGGTCGGGTGGCAGGACGCCGCGACCGGCGAACGTGGTGACGACCGGCGCGCCGAGGCGCTCGGCGAGGGCGGCGAGCTCCGCGGTGGCCCCCGCCTGCACCACACCGCCACCCGCCCAGATGACGACGCTGGGCGCGGCCTCGATGGCGGCGACAGCGCGCTCGAGCTGGCCGGACTCGGGGGCCCGTGGCGCGATGGCCCTCGGCGGTGAAGCGGGAGCAGCCTCCAGGTCGAGCACGTCGGTGGGGATGTCGACGTACACCGGACCGCGGGGGCAGGTCATGGCGATCTGTGCCGCCTCCGCGACGGCGCGCACCGCGTCGTCTGCCGTGCGGGGCCGGCGTACCGCCTTGGCCAGCGGCTCGAACAGCCCCGCCTGGTCACGAGACTCGTGCAGGACGCCGCGCACCACCCCGGGCCGAGCCAGGGTCGTCGGGATCTCGCTGGCCGCGAGCACGAGCGGCGTCCCGGAGGCCGCGGCCTCGCCGAACGCGGCGACCGTGTTGGCCGCACCGGGGCCGGTCGTGGTCAGCGCCGCACCGAGCCCGCCGGAGACTCGCGCGAGCCCGTCGGCGGCGTACACCGCAGTCTGCTCGTGTCGCACCACCACCAGCTCGGGAGTGCCCGGTCCGGCCTCGCGCCAGAACGAGAGATTGTGCACCCCCGGCAGCCCGAACACCGTGGTCACCCCTGTGCCCCGGAGCACGTCGAGCACCGCTCTCGCGACCGTCGTCATCGCTGCCTCACGAGGCTAAGCCAGCTTCCAGGTGAGGGGATGCTCCGTGTCGGGGACGTAGCGGCATCGATGCCCGGTCCGGACTCGTTCGTGGAGATGGCGAGCCAGCTGAGGGTCCTGCTCGGCGATGCGGGCGAGGGCGCTGATGATCGCCTTGCGGACCGCCACTCGCGCACGTTCGCTGCTACCACCGGTGCGTCGTTCGCGGCCGGACAGCCCGGTGGCGCCTGCCAGGTGCGCCAGGAGCGCATCCCGCTCACTCCGGAGATCGGCGTCGTCGGTCAGCTCGAGCTCGCGGTCGAGCTCGGCGAGCCGGGTCCGGTAGGCCCGGCGGGCGGTGTCGTCCAGCATCTCGATCCCTGGCTGCTCCACCGGCACGCCGCGCGAGGCCAAGTGGAGCGCCGGGATGTCGATGCCGGGGTTGCTGAGCAGGACATGGAGGTGCTCGAGTCCACGCATCCGCGGGAGGACGAAGGTGGCTCCCGACCCACCCACGACCCAGAGCCCGCCCGGTTGCGGATGGAGATGGGCGACCCGGAGGTCGGGGCTCGCGTGGGGTGGCTCGCCGGTGTCCAGGTGCCGTCGCAGCCGTTCTCGCCACCACCGTGCCCCGATGCGCTCGTACGTCGCGAGCGCCGCGGTCAGGTGTCGCCGGGCCTCGTCGGGTCTGCCCAGCAGCTCGAGAGCACGGCCAAGGGTGTCGTCGGTGACGCCGTGCCACATCACTGCGCCCGCGTTGACGACCGAGCGACCGGCGTAGGGGGTGAGGAGCTCGACGACCTTCTCGGCGATCTCCTGGTTGCCGACCGCGATGGCCGTCTCGGCGACACACTGGAGGATCAGCATCCAGTCGCTGTCCTTGGGCAGCTCGTGGAGCACCTCGGTGCTGAGCGCCCCGACTGTCTCGCCCACCTTGTCCAGCCTGCCGGCGCCCAGCCACAGCAGCGCCGACTCGGCTCGGACGGCGGCGACGCCGTGCTCGGCGGCGTACTCCTCGAACAGCGCGGCCACGGAGGCGCACATCTCGGTGTCACCGGTGAAGTACGCCGCGTAGCCCCGCATGCTGAGCAGCACACCGTACGCGTCGGGTATCGGCGCCTCCGCCGAGGCGTCCTCGGCCTGCTCGATGAGCTGCCGGGCCATGCTGTCGTTGCCGCGTAGCAGCTCCAGAGGGAGCCGTCGGCTGGCGGCGAAGAAGCGCGCGCGTAGCGACTCTTCGGCGACCAGCTCGAGCGCTCGCATCGAGCGGTGCATGCGGGGGAGATCGAGCACCTCCCACGCGACCGTGAGTCCCCACAGGGCCGCTTGCAGGCGCGACTCCGGGTCGCGCAGATGAGCCGCGGCGTCATCGAGGCGGAGCGCCCAGTCGCGACGCATCCCGAGGTCGTCCGGTCCCCAGTGTGAGGCCAGTGCGGCGTCGAGGGCGTCGGCCACGAGGGTCTGGTCACCGCTCGCCTCGGCCGACGCGAGGGCCTCGGCCGAGAACGGCACCGCGCGACGAGGTTCGTTCGCATAGGCCCAGCAGCGGGCCAGGGCGGCTGCGAGTCGGGCCCGGGCGTCCGGGGCCGTCGCCGCCTCGTACGCCGCGTGCAGGTGGACCGGCAGCCTGCCGGGAGTCAGGTTGTAGCGCTGGCCGCGGGCGAGGCCGAGCACGGCGGCTACCCGGGTCTCGAGGTCTCCCTGGCGCTCGGCGGCCACTGCGGCACGCTCGAAGAGCACCACGGCGGTCTCGGCGTCACCCCGCGACCAGGCGGCCTCGGCCTGCCCGAGCAGGCTCGTGGCCACCTGGTCGCCGACGGGCGTCGCCATGGCGCCAGGTTAGGGCGTGTTGGTCAACGGCTGGCCGTCGCGCAGCAGGCCATATGTCTGTCAACACGCCCTACGTCAGGGCCTGGTCAGGCGCACCTGTTCCGTGTGCCGCTGCTGCACGGCCTCGTCCCAGTCGCCCGTGCAGTACACCGACAGCTGCGTGACGCGGTCACCGGACACTGCACAGTGGAACAGCTCCCGGCAGTACCACCGCTGCCCCTCGGCATCCCATCGCTCCTCGAGCTCGACGAGGAAGCCGCGGGAGGTGCGGTCCAGGCTGCGCACGGTGACCTCACCGGGGAAGGGATGGCTGGCCGCCCGCAGGTCGGCGGTCTCCTCCGGCCCCTCGCCCTGCAGGCGCCACCGCGGGAGCGACAGGTCGGTGAACACGTCCTCGGCGAACAGCCCGCCGGGAGGATCCCCGGTCTCGAGCCAGCGGACGAGAGCCGTCGCCAGCCGCACCTCTTCGCCCTGCAGCTCCTCCCCCGGGACCAGGGTGGTGGTCACGACGAGACTCCGAGGATCTCGGCGACGTTGCGCCCTACCACCTCCATGACCGGACCGAGCTCCGCGGTCCGGCTGAACTCGACGACCGAGGAGCCGGCGGTGAACACCGGCGTGTGTCCCGGCGGCGCGACGTAGGAGTCGCCCTCGACATAGGTCTCCTCGTGGTCGGACCAGCGGAAGGTGATCTGGCCGGCTGTGACGTAGCCGTGGTGCTCGCAGGGGCAGACGTCTCCGGCCAGGCCGCGGAAGTACGGCGCCGCGTCGAGGTCCTGCTTGTAGGTCTCGAACCCCACGGTCTGGTCGCCGAGCTCGGCGTAACGGCCCTCGATCATCTCCAGATCCATCGCGACGGGAGTGGTGGCACGTGATGCACTGGGCATGGTTCCTCCTCGGTGAGTTGTGCTGTCACCTTCTCGGCGTGACGTCCGGCGTCACGTCGTGACACGGGAAGTCACGCCTCACGGTCGACAGGCTCTTCGGTGGGCTGCACGCTGGAGACCAGCAGGACGCGCATGGAGGTGTGACCGTGGAGATCGTCGGCATCTGGCGCTACCCGGTGAAGTCGCTGCAGGGCGAGGCTCTCGATGAGGCGGTCGTCGAGACCGACGGGCTCCAGGGCGACCGCCGGTGGGGCATCCGTGACGGCCGCACCGGCCGGATCCTGACGGCCCGGCGCCGCCCGGAGCTGCTGCACGCGGCAGCGACGTACCGGGACGGACTGCCCGTCATCACGCTTCCGGACGGCCGGGTGGCCGAAGGCCCCGGCGCCGCGACCGATCGTCTGGTGTCGGAGTGGCTTGGCGGCCCGGTGTCCCTGGTGACCTCGGTCGAGCAGGCACCGGGTAGAGCCGAGTACTTCGAGGACGCGACCGACGACTCCAGCCAGGCCATCGAGTGGACGATGCCCGAGCGTCGGTACGTCGACGCCGCTCCCCTCCTCGTGCTGACCACCGCCTCACTCCGAGTGGGCGCCGACCTCCACCCGGCGGGGACCTGGGATCCACGCAGGTTCCGGCCGAATGTGCTCGTCGATGTCGAGGACGACGGGTGGGTCGAGGACGAGTGGATCGGACGATCCGTGCAGGTCGGGGCGTCCGTGCTCGCGCCCGCCCAGGGCTGCATCCGGTGCACGATGGTGACGCGCGAGCAGCCCGGGATAGCGGCCGACCGCGACGTCTTCCGCACCCTGGCCCGTCACCACGGCGCGACCTTCGGTGTCTGGTGCGAGGTGACGACGCCGGGGCGGGTCGCGTTGGGACGCCAGGTATCAGTGCGCGCAGACCGGCGCGGGCTGTTGCCCGTCGAGTGAGCCACCACCCCACGAGGACCCACACGAAGGGCGCGAGCAGTGACCGACACCCCGACCGACACCCCGACCGACAGCCGCGCCGACACACCGGCCGGCCCGAGCTACGACTTCACCGGCCTGCGGGCGCTCTTCATCAACTGCACCCTCAAGCGGTCACCCGAGCCGAGCAACACCCAGGGCCTGGTCGACGCCAGCCGGGCGATCATGGAGAAGCACGGTGTCCACGTCGACGTCGTGCGTGCCATCGACCACGACATCGCCACTGGGGTCTGGCCGGACATGCGCGAGCACGGCTGGGAGACCGACGACTGGCCCGAGATCTTCGAGCTGGTCAAGGCCGCGCACATCCTGGTGCTGGCGGGACCGATCTGGCTCGGCGACAACTCCTCGGTGATGAAGAAGGTCCACGAGCGGCTGTACGGCGGGTCGCACCTGCTCAACGAGCACGGGCAGTACCTGTACTACGGACGGGTCGGGGGGTGCCTGATCACCGGCAACGAGGACGGGATCAAGCACTGCGCCCACAACGTGCTCTACACGCTGCAGCACATCGGCTACACCATCCCGCCGCAGGCCGACGCCGGCTGGATCGGTGAGGCAGGACCCGGACCGTCCTACCTCGACCCCGGCAGCGGCGGACCGGAGAACGACTTCACCAACCGCAACACCGCGTTCATGACCTGGAACCTGATGCACCTCGCGAAGCTGCTCGACGACGCCGGTGGCGTGCCGGCGTACGGCAACCAGCGCTCGGAGTGGGACGCCGGCTGCCGCTTCGACTACGAGAACCCCGAGTACCGCTGAGCTGCGTGAGCCCGGCACAGGCGGCCCTCACGACTGCCCGGAAACGACCTCGCCGCCACCACGCTGACACGTGGTGGCGGTGAGACGGTGTGCACGATCGGCCGTAGGCCGCTACTCGGCTGCGATCCCCTCGCCACCGACGGCGTTGGGCACGGTGACCGACCCGAGTGGGTTGAGCGACCCATTCCACCTGATGCGGTAGGCATCGACCTTGCCCTCGGCTCCCGCCTGGACGTAGAGGAACCGGCCGTCCCGGGTGACGGTGGCATCGACCGTCCCGGCGTCGGTGCCGGTGATACCGAGCGAGACCAGGTCGCCGCCGCGTGCGATGCGGTACCCGGAAAGGTCGGCACTGCCGGCGTTCGAGGCGTAGACGTGGTCCTGGCTCCGGACGATCCAGCAGGTCGCGGCCTGACCCGTCGCCTCCGAGTCGATGGCGTGCAGGGTGCCGTGGTGGTCGAGCCGGAAGGTAGCCACCGCGTTGGTGCCGGCTTCGGTCAGTGCGACCCGCCCTCGCTGGTCCCAGGTGACTGCGAACGGCACTGTGCCCGGCAGGTTGTTCACCGTCGGGGACGAGCGCAGCGACCCGTGGCGGGTCACGGCGAAAACGTCGACGTTGTTGCCGTTGGCCTTGGTGGTCACGAGCAACTGCGAGCCGTGCGGCGAGAACGCCACCTGTCCGGGTGTGCTGACGAACTCCGGCGTCGCCGACGGGTCGAGCCCGAGCGCACGGCGGGAGCCGGCGATCGGGACCAGCCCGCCGTCGTGGCGGCGGAAGCCCTGGACCGCCCCGCCGTCCCGGGCATTGAGGACGTACACCAGTCGGCCGTGGACCGCGATGCTGACCGGGAACGAGCCACCGGAGGGTACGACGGCACGTCGGGTCAGTGTGTCTCCGTGCACGGCGAAAACGGTGATCGTGTCGCTGCCCGCGTTGACGGCGTACAGCGTGTGGTGCGATTCGTCGAGGGCCAGCGACCCTTGCGAGGCGAGATGGTCGACGACCGAGCCGTGCAGCACTCCGCCGAGTCCGCCCGTGCTGTAGATGCCGGCCTGGGTGAGCGTGCCGTCCGGGTTCCGGTCGTAGGCGACCACGGTGTTTCCGGCCGGGTCGTCGGTCTGGACGAAGACGGCCCGCGCCCTCGGTCCGTGGCCGTCGTGGGCCGAAGCGGGCGAGGCGAGGCCGGCGGAGCCGGCGGCCAGTCCCGCGGTGAGCGCGAGACCGGCAACGGCGCGGTGCGGTGCCGAGAAGCGCATGGGTCCTCCTGAGGTCGGTGGATGTTCTGTCACCAGGGTTCGCGCCCACCGACCAGAAGTTCTTACCGCGGGCCGCGCAGCTTTTTGCGCAACGTCTGGCGCAGGCCGTCGGACGGCGGGTCGGTGACGAGTGCCAGCAGACCCTCGTAGTCCTCCGAACAGGGGCCGCACTGACGGAGGTGCGAGGCCACGCCGGGGTAGCGGGCCGCCGCGTCCTCACCACCGGCGACCAGTTCGACGTAGATGTGCAGGATCCGCATCGCCTCGTCGCAGCCGACGTCGGCCGGGTCGGTCTCGAGGAACGCGTCGAGCTCTGGCCAGTCACTCATGAGCCCCGCACCTCCTCGCTTCCCTCGTGCCCCAGATACCCGTTGGCGACCAGGTGGGCGCGAATCTTACGTCGCGCGTCGAACATCGTCTTGTAGAGCGCGTTCCGGGTCGTGTCATGTCGAACCGCCAACGCCTCGAGGGGAATTCCCTGCAGGACCACGCCCTCGAAGACGCGGCGCTGGTGCTCGGTGAGGTCCTCGACGGCACGTCGTACGGCGCGGGTCAGGTCGCGCACCTCGGCCTCGTGGTCGGGTGGCGCGGCGAACACGTCGGACAGCCGCTCCCAGTCCTCCTCGGCCAGCTCGGCCCGCGGCTGCCGCCAGAAGTGTCGGCCGAGCTTGTGCGAGACCTCGAGCACGACGAACCGGTAGGCCCACGTGGTGAAACGGCTCTCCCCGCGGAACTGGGTGACCTTGGCCAGCACGGCGTACGTCGCGTCGTCGGCCGCCTGGGTCGCCAGATCCTCGAGCTCCCGACCGTTCACCGGCGAGGTGGCGCTGCGGCGACGTACTTCTCGCTGCGCGGCCCTCAGTAGGAGCTCGTGCAGCTCGCGGATCCCGGACTCGCGCTCACGCCCGTCACCACTCAGGCGCGTGACCCACCGCGCAGACTCTGGGTCGAGCCCGCGCTCGGATGTCGAGCCGGCCATGCCGAGATGGTATTCACGCAGCCCCGCGAACCGCGAACACGGCCTCGTGAGGCCTCACGACGTCATACGAACCGTGGTCTATAGGGCAGTGGTCTAGAGGGCGCACTTCGCATGTCGTCTCGGGTCGCGCACGCAAGGAAGGAGGCGGATGGACGTCGAGGGCTACGAAGGCATCGGCAGGGGTGGCTCATGGGCGGAGCAGGACCTTGATGGCGCGGCGTTGGTCCATGGCCTTGTAGCCGTCTGCGGCGTCGGTGAGGGGCAGCTCGAGGTCGAAGACCCTGCCCGGGTCGATCTCGCGCCTCCAGATGCGGTCGATGAGGTCGGGCAGGAAGCGTCGGACGGGGGCGGGGCCGCCGTGGAGGTGGATCTCGGAGAAGAACAGCTCGTCGCCGGGGAGTTGGACGTCGTGGGAGACCCCGACGTAGCCGAGGTGCCCGCCGGGGCGGGTGGAGCCGATGGCCTGCATCATCGACTCCTGGGTGCCGACGGCCTCGATCACGCTGTGGGCGCCGAGCCCGTCGGTGAGCTCCTTGATCCTGGCCACACCCTCGTCGCCGCGTTCGGTGACGATGTCGGTGGCGCCGAACCCGCGCGCCAACGCCTGTCGGCTGGCATGCCGCGACATGGCGATGATCCGCTCGGCTCCGAGCTCGCGGGCAGCGAGGACGCCGAGCAGGCCCACGGCCCCGTCGCCGACCACGGCGACGGTCTTGCCGGGTCCGGCCTCGGCAGCGACGGCGCCGAACCAGCCGGTCCCGAGGACGTCGGAGGCGGCGAGCAGGCTCGGGATCAGGTCGTCATCGGGCATGCCGGGGGTGGCGACCAGGGTGCCGTCGGCGTACGGGATGCGTGCTCGCTCGGACTGGGTGCCGACGGTGCCGTGGACGAAGTCGGCGTGCACACACTTCGACTGGTATCCGGCCCGGCAGATCTCGCAGGTGTTGTCGGAGATCACGAACGACCCGACAACGAAGTCGCCGACCCGGATCGATGTGACGTCTGCGCCGACTTCTTCCACGACGCCGACATACTCGTGTCCCATGAGGAGGTGCCGGTCGGCGTCGATCGGCTCGGCGCCGCGGTAGGGCCACAGGTCAGACCCGCAGATACAGGTCGCGGTCAGCCGGATCACGGCGTCGGTCGTTTCGATGATCCGGGGGTCTTCGCGGTCGACGACACGGACGTCGCCGGGGGCGTACATGGTCACTGCCTTCATGGTGGTGTGGTTCCCTTCGAGATCGGGCGTACGGCGGTGTGTGGGTTCTACTGGGCGGTGTAGCCGCCGTCGACGGGGAGCGCGACGCCGACGACGAAGCTGGCGCCGGGACTGCACAGCCAGAGGACGGCGGCGGCGATCTCTTCGGCGGTGCCGAGCCTGGCGACGGGCTGGTTGGCGGCGACCGCGTCGCGATCGAGGTCTCCGGAGTCGATCATCTGGGTGACCATCGGGGTCTCGATGGTGCCGGGGCAGATGGCGTTGATCCGGATGCCGCGGGGGGCGTACTCGATGGCGGCACTGCGGGTCAGGCCGATCACGCCGTGCTTGGAGGCGTGATAGGCGGCGCGCCCCGGCAGGCCGACCAGCCCCCCGAGGGACGAGCAGTTGACGATCGCGCCGCTGCCCCGGGTGCGCATGTGGGCCAGCTCGTGCTTCATGCTGGCCCAGATGCCTCGCAGGTTGATCGCGTTGACCCGGTCGAAGACCTCGGCAGGTTCGTCGGCCGCGTCCGTGATGGGGGATTGGATGCCGGCGTTGTTGTAGGCGACGTCGAGTCGGCCGAAGGTGTCGACGGTGGCTGCGACTGCCGCGGCGACCTGGTCCTCGTCTGCGACGTCGCAGTGCACGACGAGGACCCGGTGCCCTGCTCCACGCAACTCATCCTCTCCGGATGCGAGGGCTTCCCGGTTGACGTCGGCCAGGCTGACCGCGGCCCCGGCCTCGGCGAAGGCACGCGCCGTGGCCAGACCCATCCCGGAACTGGCTCCGGTGACGAAGGCGACCTGCCCGGTGAAGTCGTAGCTGGGGTTCATGACTCCAGTAGACGCGCGCTCCGCGGCCTGCGGGAGTCACTGGCGTGGGGTGTACCAGCAGGGCACCCCAGCGTCGAGGACCCGCTCCTATCCTGGGCCGCATGGACAACCGCGCCGAGGTCAGGCAGTTCCTGATGTCGCGTCGCGCGAGGGTGTCCCCCGACCAGGTCGGTCTGCCAGCCGGATCGAGCCGCCGCGTTTCAGGGCTGCGGCGCAGCGAGGTGGCGTTGCTCGCCGATGTCAGCGTGGAGTACTACGCCAAGCTCGAACGCGGCGCGGTCGCCGGAGCCTCGGCCGCGGTCCTGGACTCCGTCGCGCGAGCGCTGCAGCTCGACGACACCGAGCGTGCCCACCTCTTCGACCTCGCCCGCGCCGCCGACGGCGTACCCACCTCCGGACGGGCCCGCCGCCGGCCCACCAAGCAAAGCGCGTCGCGGCACAGCCTGAGCTGGGCCCTGGAGGCGATCACCGACGCCGTGGCGTTCGTCCGCAACCCGCAACAGGACCTGCTGGCCACCAACGCGCTCGGTCGTGGGTTCTACGCGCCGATCATCGGCGACGGCGGCCGGACGCCCAACCT
>JAICSC010000291.1 GCA_025937085.1 Nocardioides sp. | reverse complement strand
TCCGCGAGCTGGTCCGCCGTCGCGGCGGCGAGATCCGCCTCACCGACTCGTCGTACGGCGGCCTGCTGGTCGAGATCCGGTTCGCGGTCCCAGGGTCGTCCGCTCCGGGTGGGGCTGGGACCCCACCTCAAGCGGACGACTGATCCCGGGACCGGGTCAGCCGCAGGATCCCGGCCAGCTCCTCGACGCCGTCGGGGAGGCGGGTGCCGGGACGTGCCCACGAGGCGTTCGCGTCGACGGCATGCACCGGTACGCCGTACGGCAGCACCGCGCGGGCGACCAGCTCGTCGGCGAGCCGTTGCGAACCATCGCGGTCGAAACCGCACGGCGCCACGACCACGACCTCCGGATCGGCCGCGTGGACCTGCTCCCACGTCACTCGACGCGACTTCTCACCGGGTGTCCCCAGCACCGGCTCGCCCCCGGCGATCTCTATCATCTCCGGGATCCAGTGGCCCGGCGCGAACGCCGGGTCGGTCCACTCCAGGAACATCACCCGCGGCCGGGGACGGCCCGTCGCAGCACGGCTCATGACGTCCAGACGGGCGCGCTGATCGGCGACGAGACGTTCGGCCTCGGCCGCGTGTCCGGTGGTCCGGCCGAGGGTCAGGATCGAGTCCAGCACCTCGCCCAACGTGTGCGGGTCGATCGTGAGCACCTCGGCCGTGCAGCCGAGGTGGGCGAGCGCGTCGTCGACCACGGAGACGTCGACCGCGCAGACCGCGCACAGGTCCTGGGTCACCACGAGGTCCGCGTCGAGCGCCGACAGGGCACCCTCGTCGAGGTGGTACAGGTCGTCGCCGCGAGCCATCGCGGCTCCCACGAACTCGTCGATCTCGGCCGGGCTCAGGCCCTCGGGCATCGCCGACGTCGACACGATCCGACGCGTGCGCGCCTCGGCCGGGAAGTCGCACTCGAAGGTCACCCCGACCACGTCGTCACCCGCGCCGATGGCGAACAGGATCTCGGTGGTCGACGGCAGCAGCGAGACGATCCGCACGCTCACACACTAGGTCGTTAGGTTGGGGTCCGAGATGAGCGACGACGAGACCTGGGACGAGTCCACCCGGCCCTCCCTCGCCGAGCCCGCGGACACGGCGTACTCCTCGGCGCAGGAAGTGTTCGCCCGGCACCTCGTGGAGATCCACGACCACTTGCGCACCGAGCTCACCCGCCTTCACGGGATCGTCGACGACGTACGCCGTGGCGTGCTGACGGCGGGTGGGGCCAGGTCCGAGGTGCACGCGATGTCGCTCCGGCAGAACAACTGGACGCTCGGCGCCTACTGCCAGTCGTACTGCGGCTTCGTCAACGGCCACCACAGCCTGGAGGACGCCAGCGTCTTCCCGCACCTGCGGCGCGCCGAGCCGGAAGTAGCCCCGGTGCTCGACCGGCTCTCGGAGGAGCACGTGGTCATCCACCACCTCCTCGACGAGGTCGACCGGACCCTGGTCGCGCTCGTGCGCAACACCGACCCGGCAGCCCTGGACGCCGTCGAGAAGGCGCTGACCACGCTCGGCCAGCGGTTGGTGAGCCACCTCGACTACGAGGAGCGGGAGCTCCGCGGTCCGCTCGCGCGCCACGGCTTCTACTGATCCCTGGCTGAGCCAGGCTGAGCGGCCGGAGCCCGACTCATAGAGTGCGCGGGTGCCCGACCCGTCCACGACCACGCTGGTGCTGCTGGCCCTGGCAGGTCTTGCGGCGGGGTTCGTGGACGCGGTGGTCGGTGGGGGTGGCCTGGTCCAGCTCCCGGCGCTGCTGGTCGGGCTGCCGGGGGCGTCGCCGGTCCAGGTCCTGGCCACGAACAAGCTCAGCTCGATCTGCGGCACCACCGTGAGCAGCGCGACGTACTACCGACGGATCAGGCCCGATCCCCGCACGTTCGGGCCGTTGATGGCGTGTTCCTTCGCCGGCTCCGTCGGTGGTGCGTTCCTCGGCTCTCACCTCTCCGAGACCGTGTTCGACCCGGTCGTGCTGGTCGTGCTCGTGGTGGTCGGCGGCTACGTCCTGCTGCGGCCCGAGCTCGGCGCGACCACCGCGCTGCGGTACGCCGGTCGTCGGCACGTCGCCACGGCAATGGTGACCGGCCTCGGGATCGGTCTGTACGACGGGGCGCTCGGACCCGGCACCGGCAGCTTCTTCGTGATCACCCTGGTCGGTCTCCTCGGGTACAGCTTCCTCGAGGCCTCCGCCAAGGCGCGGCTGGCCAACTGGGCCACCAACCTGGCCGCTCTCTGCGTCTTCGTCCCGCAGGGTGCGGTGCTGTGGAAGGTCGGCTTCGTGATGGGCGCGTGCAACCTCCTCGGCGGCTACCTGGGTGCGCGCACGGCGGTGACCAGGGGCACCCGCTTCGTCCGGATCTTCTTCATTCTCGTGGTGGCCGGGTTCGTCGTCCGGATCGGAGGCGACCTGCTGGGCCTGTGGTGACGGGCCGGTGACGGGCTGGTGACGGCCCAGCCAGGATCCGGCGTACGCCGAAAGCCGGGTGCGGCCCGTCGGTGTCCGTGGCTAGCGTCGTGGTCATGACCCAGACGTTCGACCAGACCACGCGCTCCGAGGCTCCGATCCGCGCCGACGAGGTGACCGCGATCCGTGGGTTCCTCGACTACCACCGGGACACCTTCCGCTGGAAGTGCGCCGGCCTGAGCCAGGAGCAGCTGGCCCAGACGCATCCCCCGTCCACCATGACGCTGGGCGGGATGATGAAGCACCTCGCTCTCAACGAGGTCGGCTGGTTCGGGGCCAGCCTCGCCGGTGAGGCCTATCCGGCGCCGTTCGACGTCGTCGACTGGGACGCCGACCCGGACTGGGAGTGGCGGACGGCGCGCGACGACGGCCCCGAGGAGCTGCGGGCGCTCTACGACGACTGCGTACGCCGCGCGGACGCGGCGATCGACCAGGCCCTGGCACGCGACGGTCTCGACACCGAGTCGGTCGAGCAGAGCTCCAGCAACGGCGCGTTCAGCCTTCGTTGGATCATCCTGCACATGATCGAGGAGTACGCCCGCCACAACGGCCAGGCGGACCTGATCCGCGAGTCGATCGACGGAGAGACAGGTGAGTGAGACCGTGGCTGGCCCGCGAGTCGGGCCGCCCCTGCACGGCGACGAGGTCGCCACGCTGCGCGCGTACCTCGACTACCAGCGCGACACCCTGCGGCTGAAGTGCTCCGGGCTGACCCAGGCGCAGCTTGCTCAGGAGCATCCGCCGACCAGTCTCACCCTGGCCGGGCTGATGAAGCACCTGGCGCTGGTCGACTACCACTGGTTCGTCGTGATCTACACAGGCGGGCAGCTCCCGTCGCCGTTCGACGAGGTGGACTTCGATGCCGACCCCGAGTGGGAGTTCCGGACCGCCCGCGATGACAGCCCGGAGACCCTGCGGGCGCTCTTCGACGAGTGCGTCGCCGCCGCCGACCGGGTGCTGGACGACGCCCTGGCGAAGGGCGGGCTCGAGCAGCCTTCGGTTGCGAAGAGCAGGCGAGAGCCCGAGTCGACGTTCAGCCTGCGCTGGATCCTGCTCCACCTGATCGAGGAGTACGCACGTCACAACGGGCACGCCGACCTGATCCGGGAGTCGATCGACGGCCAGGCGGGTGACTGACTCCCGGATCCGGCCCGCCGTCGCCGACGACTGGCCGAAGATCTGGCCGTTCTTCGCCACGATCGTCGCCGAGGGCGAGACCTACGCCTACCCCGACGACCTCACCCCCGCGCAGGCCCGCGATCTCTGGATGGAGCGACCGCCCGGGCTCACGGTGGTGCTCGAGGAGGACGGGCGGGTCCTCGGCACCGCCAAGATGGGGCCCAACCGTCCCGGGCGCGGCGACCACGTCGGCACGGCGTCGTTCATGGTCGATCCCGCGGCCGGAGGCCGGGGCGTCGGCCGAGCCCTCGCGACGTACGCCGTCGACTGGCACCGGGAGCATGGGTACGCCGGTATCCAGTTCAACGCCGTGGTCGAGACCAACCATGCGGCCGTCCACCTGTGGCGGGCGTTGGGCTTCGAGATCGTCGGTACTGTCCCCGGGGCCTTCAGATCCGCCACGCACGGCCGGGTCGGCCTGCACGTGATGTACCTGCCGCTGGGCTGAGATCAAGGCCGTCGAGACCGTGGGGTTGCCGGTGACCGGAAGGGTGGTTTCGAGGCAGGCGCCCTTCTCAACCACCGGGAAGCCTGCGCCCCGCAGGGTGATCGTCGGTCGAGCTTGTCGAGACCCGAGCGGTGGGCGCATGCTCGCGGTCCTTCGGCTTTGGAGGAGGAGAGGCCTGCTCGGCGCGGCCGCCGTTGCCGGGCTCCGGTTGCCGGGCGACTTACCGGTGGTTGAGGAGGTCGCCCAGCGACCGTCTCGAAACCACCGATCGTCGAGAACATCCGAACAACAGAACATCGAGTGAAAGGCGTCCCGAAAAGATTCTGGAACTTTTTCCGGGACTATCCACCCAACCCTGTGGATAACCGGGTTGGGTGTCGGTGGTGCCTGGTTGGCTTGTCTTATGTCGATCTCGGACCTCCACCCCACACCGGCGCCGCGGCGGCCGCCGGTCCGGCGGGGTTGTCGGCCGAGGCGGTGGGGTTGGTGCGGCAGGCCGCACAGGCGATGTTCGCCGCCCAGCCCGACCAGGCCCTGGTCGACATCGTCGGCCTG
>JAICSC010000311.1 GCA_025937085.1 Nocardioides sp. | reverse complement strand
GTGGGGGTGGAGGTCCGAGATCGACATACGAATAGCCAACCAGGCACCACCGACACCCGACCCGGTTATCCACAGGGTGTGGTGGATAGTTTCTGAAAAAGTTCGAGAACCTTTTCGGGACGCCTTTCCCCGATGTTCTGTTGTTCGGATGTTCTCGCCATCGGTGGTTTCGAGACGGTCGCTGGGCGACCTCCTCAACCACCGGCGAGCTCAACCACCCGTGAGTAAGTACTTCCGGTAACCGGCGGCCGGCGACGGCGGCCGGGGACCAGGTACTCCTGCTCTCTTCCAAGGCCATAGGGACCGCAATCACTCACCCACGGAACGTGGTCTCTACCAGCTCGACCAGCTCGACCAGTGACACCCGCGTCGCTGTCGTCGTGGCCGGCCAACGTCCGGCGGGTTCGTGACGGTCGCACCGCGACAGACCTCGTCGACCACCGGGCGGTGGAAGGGCTGGCCCGTCCGGCCTTCGGCGATTCAACCGGGCCGACGGTGGGTACGGGCTGGCATGGCCGACAACCTGTTCGCTGCCCTTGGCTTCGCCGTGCTGTTCCTCGGTGGCCTGATGGCGCTGGTCTTCTTCCTTGCCTGGCTGGAGAGGCCGCTGCGTCCGGCGCAGCGGTCAAGCCAGGTCCCGACGCATGGCGCGGGGCACCGCTCGTGATCGGCCGTCGCATACGGTCTCGTGACCTCGAACGGCCTCACAAGCTGTGAGCACTAGCTCGTGCGGGGCTCGCGCCGTCTCGTCGGCCCCAGGAACTCCCCGACCTGCTCGCGCACCCACCAGTGGCCGGTCTCTGCCCGCTCGGAGCGCGTGCTGAAGCGGTAGTGGTACATCAGCGCACGCACACACCCCGGCGGGGAGTCGGCGAACGGGTCCCGCAGCAGCAGTCGCGACACCCCCGGATCTCCCTCGAGAAGCCGCTGCACGAGGGTGCGGAACCACGGTTCGGCGTACCTCGGTGACAGGGCCGCGAACCACATCAGCCAGTCCAGCCGGAGGTGGTACGGCGCGAACTGCCGTGGCCTTCGTGAAGGGTTCCCCGGCTTGCCGTGGAACTCGTACTCCACCCATTCGGTGGCGGGGCCGGGCCGCAGGTCGTGCGTGCCCTCCAGGACGATCTCGTAGCGGGTCCTGGTGATGCTCCCGAAGGCGCCGTAGGCGTTGACCAGGTGCCAGCGGTTGAAGGAGGTGTTCATCCGCTGCCGGCGGGAGAGCAGGTTCGCCACCGGCCAGTAGCTGAGGATCACCACCGCGGCGGCGGCCACGCAGGTGACGACCACGAAGGCCGTCGACGTACCGACGGAGGGATGGTGGACGGAGCCCGACAGCACCGGCGCCAGCCACCCGTCGGGCACCACGGAGAGAGCGAGCACGATCGTCAGCCAGTTGAGCCAGGAGAAGTTCCCGCTCGTGACCAGCCAGAGCTGGGTCGCGATCATCACCACGGCCGCGATCGCGGCCACCGGCTGGGGCAGGAACAAGCCGATCGGCACGATCAGCTGGGTGAGATGGTTGACCAGCACCTCCGCGCGATGCAGCGGTCTCGGGAGGTGGTGGAAGTACCAGCTGAGCGGACCGGGCATCGGCTGGGTCTCGTGGTGGTAGTACAGGCAGGTCAGGTCGCGCCAGCACGGGTCGCCGCGCAGCTTGATCAGCCCGGCCCCGACCTCGACCCGGAAGAGCAGCCAGCGCAGCAGATAGAGCGTCAGCAGCGGCGGGTCGGTGGCGTCGTTCCCGAGGAACACGGCGAGGAAGCCTGCCTCGAGCAACAGCGACTCCCACCCGAAGGCGTACCAGGTCTGGCCGACGTTGACGATCGAGAGGTAGAGCACCCACAGGACCACCCAGACCCCCATCGCGACCGGAAGGGGGACGGCGTCGGTGAGCCCCACCACGGTGGCGAGCGAGAGCACGGCGCCGAGCCACGCGACCGAGAGGAAGGTCCGGTCGGAGTGGTGGAGGTGGAACAGGCTGGGCGAGCCCCGGAAGGGGACGCGCGCCAGGTAGCGCCGCACGGGGGTGAGTCCGTGGTCGCCGAGTAGCGCCCGGTACTGGTTCGCGGCGACCAGGAAGGACACCACGTAGAGCGCCGCCAGCGACCGCTGGAACACCATCCGGGCCAGCCAGCTGTGCTCGGCGACGAACCAGTCCATCGGTCCTCCGAGGTCAGCCCGTCACCGGATCCACCGGGAGCCGGACACCGAACCGGCGACGCAGCGCGATCCGCGCGGCGTGATAGCCGCACATCCCGTGCACTCCCGGTCCCGGTGGGGTCGCCGAGGAGCACAGGTACACGGCCGGGTCGGGAGTCGAGTACGGCGTACGTCGCAGATGTGGCCGCGCGACCAGTCGCAGCCCGGCGGCACTGCCGCAGGCGATGTCACCCCCGACGTAGTTGGCGTTGGCGGCCTCGAGGTCGGCCGGACCGGTCACGTGCCGGGCGCGGACGACGTCGCGGAACCCGGGTGCGAACTGCTCGATCCGGCGCTCGATCGCGGCGGTCAGGTCACCGGCGTAGCCGCCGGGCACATGCGCATAGACCCAGAAGGTGTGCCCGCCGTTTGGGGCACGCGTCGGGTCGACGACGGTCGGCTGGGCGGTGATCAGGAACGGCGGGTCGGGGACGCGCCCCGCGTGCACCGCGGAGAGCGCGGAGCGGACCTCGGCGTACGTCGCGCCGACGTGCACCGTCCCGGCCCTCAGGCAGGTTGAGGCGGTCCACGGCACCGCCTCGTCGAGGGCGTAGTCGATCTTGAAGACACCCGGCCCGTAGCGGTACGCCGCGAGCCGGGACCGGAACCTTCCGGGCAGCCGGTCCCCGGCGATCCGGGCCAGAGCAGTGGGCGAGACGTCGAGGAGGTAGACCCGGGCGGACGGGAGGTCGGCGAGGCGGCGTACCTCGTGGTCGAGGACGATCTCACCGCCTTGCTCGGTGACGATCCCGGTCAGCGCGTCGGCGATCGACTGCGAGCCGCCACGAGGGATCGGCCAGCCGGACGAGTGCGCGGCGGTCGCGAAGACCAGCGCGACCGCCGTCCCGGTCGGTGCGCTGAGAGGCGCCATCGCATGCGCGGTCATCCCGGCCAGCAGCGCCTGCGCGCGCCCGCCTCGGAAGATCCGGTCCAGGAGGGAGGCGGGGAGTGCGGCGCGGAGGCCGAACTGCGCCAGGCGCAGCGGATGCTCCGGCCACGCCGCCCACGGCGGACGGAGGAGGTCCGGGGCAAGGTCGTCCCACTCTCCCGCGAGCGGCCCCATCAGCCACCGGTACGCCCCGCCGTCCGGGCCGAGCGACGCGGCCGTCTCGTCCACCGACCGGGCGAGCACTGCGGCCGTCCCGTCCGGGAGGGGGTGCGCCATCGGGACCTCGGGCTGCAGCCACTCCAGACCGTGCCGGCCCAGGTCGAGCGCCCGGAACACCGGCGAGCCGATCGCCAGCGGGTGCACCGCCGAGCACGGGTCGTGCCGGAACCCCGGCAGGGTCAGCTCGCGGGTTCGCGAGCCCCCGCCGACGGCGTCGTTCGCCTCGTAGACCCGCACCGAGAGTCCCTGGCGCGCCATCACCGCGGCGGCGGTGAGCCCGTTGGGGCCAGCCCCGACGACCACGGCGTCGACCTCCGCCATCCTCCGACCCTAGGACACACCCATCCCGATGCCACGGACCACAACAGGTACCGGTGGGGCGGCTCGGTCTGCTTCCGGCCTCCGAGCCGATCCCGACGGTCGGGCACTTCGCGGAACAGGTCCTGCTCCCGGCTCTCGGCGTGGCGAAACCGACCTGGAGCTACGGCGCCTCCGCCACCGCGACCGATGTGCTGCATCATGCGGTGTACGCCGGCGCCACGAGCGCGGCCCTGGCCCGGATCGAGGCCTGAACCTGGATCGGCACGCTCAACCGGGCTCAGCCGATCAGCCGGGATCAGGCTCGCCCTAGCCGACGGTCTTGCCGCCGTAGACGGATTGGATGCCGCAGGAGTTGTTCCCGATCATCCCGCCCAGGGTGTTGTGGTCATGGGTGGCGGGGTCCGGCGGGAAGTCCAGGCCGTGCTCCTGGGCCGCGTCGCGGAGCTGGTCGCAGATGACTCCCGGCTGGACGACGGCGGTGCGGGCCTCCGGGTCCAACTGGAGGACGAAGACCACGCCCTCGTTGACGCTCTGGCCGGCCAGCCGCCGGCGGCAGACCTCGAGCGCCCGCTCGACGTCGAGCTCGTCTC
>JAICSC010000355.1 GCA_025937085.1 Nocardioides sp. | reverse complement strand
GGAGGGTCAGGAGCAGGGTGTTGATGTGGTGGCCGTCGACGTCGGCGTCGGCCATCAGCACGATCTTGTGGTAGCGCAGCTTGTCGAGGTCGAACTCCTCGTGGATGCCGGTGCCGAGGGCGGAGATGATCGCCTGCACCTCGGTGTTGGCCAGCACCCGGTCGATGCGCGCCTTCTCGACGTTCAGGATCTTGCCGCGGATCGGCAGGATCGCCTGGATCCGCGGATCGCGTCCCTGCTTGGCCGAACCGCCGGCCGAGTCGCCCTCGACGATGAAGACCTCGCACTCCTCGGGGTTGGTCGACTGGCAGTCGGCCAGCTTGCCCGGCAGGCCACCGCCGCCGAGCAGTCCCTTGCGGGAGCGCGCCAGGTCACGTGCCTTGCGAGCCGCGATCCGGGCGCTGGCCGCCGCCTGCGCCTTGCGCACGATGTCGCGGCCCTCGGCCGGGTTCTGCTCGAGCCAGGCGCCGAGCTGGTCGTTGACCACTCGTTGGACGAAGCCCTTGGCCTCGGTGTTGCCGAGCTTGGACTTGGTCTGGCCCTCGAACTGCGGGACCGCCAGCTTGGTCGAGACGATCGCGGTCAGGCCCTCGCGGACGTCGTCGCCCGAGACCCGGTCCTCACGCTTCTTGATCAGCCCCCACTCCTCGCCCCAGTGGTTGACCAGCGAGGTGAGTGCCGCCCGGAAGCCCTCCTCGTGCGTGCCGCCCTCGGGGGTGTTGATGGTGTTGGCGAAGGTGTGCACCGACTCGGTGAAGGAGGTGTTCCACTGCATCGCCACCTCGAGGCTCATCTCCTGCTGCCCGTCACCGGCGGCCTGCTCGGCCTCGAACGAGATCACCGTGGGGTTCGCGGGGGTCTTCCGCTTGTTGAGGTACTCGACGTAGTCGACCAGACCGCGGTCGTAGCGGAAGGTCTGCTCCAGACCGCCGGTCTCTGCCTTGTGGATGGAGTCGGCGCCCTGCTCGTCGACCTCGGGAGCGACGGTGTCGTCCTGGACGGCCTCCAGCACCTCCTCGGCCGCCGGCCGTTCGTCGCGGATGACGAACTCCAGCCCCTTGTTCAAGAACGCGTACTCGCGGATCCAGCTGGTGATCGTTTCGAGGTTGTACGTCGTGGTCTCGAAGATGTCCGTTGAGGCCCAGTAGGTGACGGTGGTCCCCGTTCGCTCGTCGTCCGCGAGGGGGCGAACCTCCTCCAGCTCATCTTCGGGGTCACCCAGTTGGAACGTCTGCCGCCACAGGTGCCCGCGGTTCTTGACCTCGACGACCAGACGGGACGACAACGCGTTCACCACCGAGACGCCCACGCCGTGCAGACCGCCGGACACCTTGTAGCCGCCACCGCCGAACTTCCCGCCCGCGTGGAGCACGGTCAGCGCCAGCGTCACCGCGGGCAGCTCCTGGCCGGGGGCGGTGCCGGTGGGGATGCCGCGGCCGTTGTCCTCGACCCGCACGCCCCCGTCGGCCAGCAGGGTGAGCACGATCCGGTCGCAGTAGCCGGCCAACGCCTCGTCGACCGCGTTGTCCACGATCTCGCGGATCAGGTGGTGCAAGCCACGCTCCCCGGTCGAGCCGATGTACATGCCGGGCCGCTTGCGGACCGCCTCGAGGCCCTCGAGCACCCGGATCGCGGATGCGTCGTACTCCACGCCGTTGGGGGGCTCGGGGACGGTTCTGCCGTTCGGAAGGCCGTTCGAGAGGGGAGTCACGGACTCGGTGCTGAGGTCTGGGATGGACTGCTCGCCGGACATCGGGGGAGTCTCGTCGCTCACGCGCACCTCTTCGTCTGTCGCCGGTCGCCCGCGGGGAGTCCCGGCCGGGCCTGGCATGGAACGGGCCGCGTGCGGAGAGCTCGCGGCCTCGGGTTTCTTCACCGCCCATACTAGCCGCTCGGAGGCCGTGTCCCACGTTGCCATCCCCAGGACGAGGGTGCCTGTGCACGAAAATCGGCCCCACACGGCCCGGAAACCGCTCGCGGAGCGCCGAGCGGGGGGTCGGACGGGTCCCCATACGTCCGGACGGCGCTCAGATCGGCATTTCGGCGCGGGTAGCGGCTTGGCCGGCGCGCCCGGCCCGGCTCAGCCCCTGATCAGCCGTAGGTGTCGCGCGGCCCTCGCCCGTCGCGGACCGACCGAGGCCCGTGCTTCCACGACGGGGCGTGGGGGCCGAGCACCTCGATCACAACCACGGTGCCGTGGCCGAGGTCCTCGTTGAGCCGGCGTACGACGCTGGGTGCGAGCAGCTTCAGCTGGGTGGCCCAGGCGGTCGAGTCGGTGCGCACCACGAGCTTGCCGTCCGCGAACGACTCCGCCCGGCTGTGGGCGCCGACCTCCTCGCCGACCAGCTCGGCCCAGCGGGCGAACATGGAGGCGACCCTCAGGTCGACCTGCCAGCCCTGGTCGTCGACGATGCGCGTCAGCGCCGCGTCGAGGGTCTGCGGGTCACGGTCGTCGGGGTGGGCCCCGGAGATCCGGCCGGTGCGAGGCGCGCGCCCCGTCGACCCCGTGGCCCGGCGTACGGCGGTGCGGCGGCCGGGTGTCGACCGGGCGGTGACCCGGGCGAGGGTGCGGGCCAGGTCGAGCCCGTCGGCGGCGTGCTCCTCCGGCGGCTGGGTCTGCTGGGTCGGTGGCTGGTCCTCAGGACTCACGCGTCACCTCACCCCCCGCGACCAGGAACCGTGTGCCGGCCAGCTTCTCGGGCACGTCGGCCGCGACCGCCGCGGTGACCAGCACCTGCTCCGCGCCGGCGACGAGCTCGGCGAGCTGGGCCCGCCGCTCGTTGTCGAGCTCGGCGAAGACGTCGTCGAGGATCAGGATCGGGTCGTCGCCGTCCGCGCGGACCAGGTCGTACGACGCGAGACGCAGCGCCAGCGCGAACGACCAGGACTCGCCGTGCGAGGCGTAGCCCCGCACGGGGAGGCGGGGGGTCGAGGGCTCGCCGGTGCCGAGGGACAGCGCGAGCTCGTCGCGGTGCGGACCGACCAGGGAGACGCCCCGCTCGAGCTCGTCGGGGCGGCGGCGCTCGAGCTCCTCGAGCAGTCGTTCGGTGAGCTCCGCCCGGTCGGTGAGCCCACCGATCTCGAGGCTCGGCTGGTACTCGAGGCCGGCGTCGTCACTGCTCGCGCCGCGGGCGACGGTGGCGTAGGCGTTGCCGACGTAGGGTCTGAGCTCGGCGACCAGACGCAGCCGCTCGGCCAGGATCTCGGCGCCGGTGCGCGCGAGGTGGGCGTCCCAGACGCCGAGCGTCGAGAGCGCATCTCCGGTTCCTGAGGAGCCGAG
>JAICSC010000164.1 GCA_025937085.1 Nocardioides sp. | reverse complement strand
TGGGCGGCGAACATCGCCTGTGCGGCCTGCCGCACCAACCCCACCGCCTCGGCCGACAACCCCGCCGGACCCGCGGCGGGGTCGGTGTGGGGGTGGAGGTCCGAGATCGACATAAGACAAGCCAACCAGGCACCACCGACACTCAACCGGGTTATCCACAGGGTTTGGTGGATAGTCCCGGAAAAGGTTCGAGAATCTTTTCGGGACGCCTTTCACCCATGTTCTGTTGTTCGGATGTTCTCGCAGATCGGTGGTTTCGAGACGGTCGCTGGGCGACCTCCTCAACCACCGGTGAGCTCCGAGCAAGGCCGGAGGCCGGCAACGGCGGCCGGGAACCACGCCCTCCTTCTCGTCCAAAGCCGAAGGACCGCGAGCATGCGCCCACCGTTCGGGGTCTCGACAAGCTCGACCGACGATCCCCCTGCCGGGCCCGGGCTCCCGGTGGTTGAGGAAGGCGCCCCGGGCACAGTCTCGAAACCATCGCTCCCGTGCACGATGGCCTCCTCGATCAGCAGCGGCGCATCTTCTCGACAAGCGCGACCGACGGCGGCTTCAGTCCAGATCGAGCAGGTCGTCGATCCCGAGGGTCAGCCCGGGGCGGCTCCCGACGGCTCGGACGGCGAGCAGCACGCCCGGGATGAACGACGTGCGGTCGGTCGAGTCGTGCCGAATGGTCAGCGTCTCCCCCGGACCACCGAGGAGCACCTCCTGGTGGGCAACCAGACCTCGGGCGCGGACGGAGTGGACCTTCACCCCGTCGACGTCGGCCCCGCGGGCGCCGTCCAGCCCGGTCGCGGTGGCGTCGGGGATCGGACCGATGCCGGCACGACGCCGAGCTGCGGCCACGAGCTCCGCCGTACGACGGGACGTGCCACTGGGGGCGTCCGCCTTGTCCGGGTGGTGCAGCTCGACGATCTCCACGGACTCGTAGAACGGCGCGGCGGTCGCGGCGAACCGCATCATCAGCACGGCTCCGACCGAGAAGTTCGCAGCGATCACGACCCCGACCGACGGCGTGTCCGCGAGGAGCCGGCGTACCTCGTCGAGGCGCTCCTGGTCGAAGCCCGTCGTGCCGACGACGCAGTGCAGACCGCGGCCGATGCACCAGCGCAGGTTGTCCATCACGACATCTGGCCGGGTGAAGTCCACGACAACGTCGGCGAGGGCGAGCGCGTCCAACGCGCCACCGGAGCCGATCCCTGCGACCAGCTTCAGGTCGTCGGCACGCTCGACCCCGCGGCACACTTCGGACCCGACCCGGCCGCGGGCTCCCAGCACGCCCACCTTGATCGTCACGGACCCAACGTATCCGGGCCGGTCGCTGGCACCCGGCGGGCACGCGGGCAGCGCCGAAACCCGATCTGGCAGTCTGAGGCCATGCCAGTCCAGCAGGTCCCCCCGCGGATGATCTGGGCCGTCGAGCTGATGGATCCCCAACCCGGCGACAACGTCCTGGAGATCGGGTGCGGCCCGGGTTACGGTGCCGAACTGATCTGTCAGCGCCTCACGACCGGCAAGCTGTTCGCGATCGACCGGTCGGAGTCCGGCGTGGACCGCACCCGCCGACGCAACCAGAAGTACGTCGACGCAGGGCGGCTCACCGTGCGTCAGATCGACCTGGCCACGCTGCGCGTCCCGGTGAAGCGACTCAACAAGGTCTTCGCGTTCAACGTGAACCTCTTCTGGGTCCGCTCATGCGCCGACGAGGTGGCCCTGCTCCACGAGCGCGTGCTGCCCGGGGGCGCGGTGTACCTCTACTACGAGACCACCCAGCCCGAGCTGGTGCCCAACATCGTCCGCAAAGCATCCGCTGCCCTGACCGAAGGCGGGTTCCGGGTCTCCGTCGTCGACCAGAAGGCCCCGCCCGTGGTGGCGATCATCGGTCGTCGCTGAGATCAGATCCTGACTCACCTGCGACGAGGCGGCGTCGCAGTCCGCACCACCGATGGAGGGCCGGGATCGGAACCTACGTCCCCTGGCGAGAAAGCTCGCTGCGGACGTTCCGCCCCGGCTCACCTAGGTCGCCTTGCGAGCAAGCTCGCTGCGGCGCTCGCTGCGGCGCTCGCTGCGGACGTTCCGCCCCGGCTCACCTGGGTCGCCTTGCGAGCAAGCTCGCTGCGGCGCTCGCTGCGGACGTTCCGCCCCGGCTGCGCCGGGGCGGAACGTCCTCGCTCGAGGCGGAAACGTCGTCTCAGACCTTGACTGCGTCGAGGACGGCCATCACCTCGTCCGGCGTCGCCGCCGCGCGCAAGGCCGCGACCTGCTCGGAGTCGGTGAAGATCCCGGCGATCCGCGAGAGCAGGGCGAGGTGGTCGTTGCCGGCCCCTGCGACGCCGACCACGAACTCTGCCGGCTTGCCGTTCCAGTCGACCGGCTCGTCGTAACGGACGAAGGACAACCCGGTCCGGCGGATCGAGGACTTGGCCTCGTTCGTGCCGTGCGGGATGGCCAGCCCGTTGCCCATGAACGTCGAGACCGATGTCTCGCGGTCGTGCATCGAGGCCAGATAGCTCTCGTCCACCGCACCTGCGGCCACGAGCAGCCGGCCGGCCTCGTCGATCGCGTCGTCGCGGGTCCTCGCCCGCCCCTTGAGCACGATCGAGCTCGGTGTCAGAACAGCTCCGGTCGACTCGGTGGCCACGTCGGCGGACTCCGTCGTCGAGGTTCCAGCCCCGTTGCCGTTCGCCTCGCCGATGAGCTCGACGATCTCGTCGTACGCCGGGCTGGCCATGAAGTTGTCGACCGTGACGAGCACCGCCGAGGGCGTCATCGGCTGCGCCCGGGCCGCCAGGTCCTGGTGCGTGACGATCAGGTCGTAGCTGTCGGTCAGGCTGGAGATGGCCTGGTTGACGACCGTGACGTCCTGGTGCCCCGCGTCCTTGATCTTCTTGCGCAGCACCGACGCACCCATCGCGGAGGAACCCATGCCGGCGTCGCAGGCGAAGACGATCGCGTGGATCGCCCCTCCGGCACCGGTGCGAGCGCCGGTCAGGGCCCCGGCCACCGACGACTTCTTGCCCTTCAGCTGCTCCATGGTCGACGTCGCAGCAGCCAGGTCGATCTCGTCGTCGGACGTGTCGAGCCTGAGCAGAACGCCGGCGATCAGGAACGTGACCACCAGTGCGGAGGACCAACAGAGACTGACCCCAACGACGCTTCCCTTGGCCATCGAGGAGTAGACGGCGAAGATCGAACCCGGCGCCGCCGGTGCGACCAGCCCGGAGTTGAAGATCACGTTCATCAGCGTGCCCGTGGCGCCACCCGCGATGAGGGCGAGGACCAGACGCGGCTTGGCGAGGACGTACGGGAAGTAGACCTCGTGGATGCCGCCGAAGAACTGGATGATGAAGGCACCGGGGGCTGTGGCCTTGGCGACGCCACGGCCGAAGACCATGTAGGCGAGCAGCAAGCCCGCGCCGGGGCCCGGGTTGGCCTCGAGCAGGAACAAGGCGGAATGCCCTGCCTGCTTGGCCTGGTCGAGTCCGAGCGGGGTCAGGACGCCGTGGTTGATCGCGTTGTTGAGGAACAGCACCTTGGCCGGCTCGATGATGACCGCGGTCAGCGGCAGCATGTGGTTGTTGACGAGCCACTCGACGCCGTTGCCCAGACCCGTCATCACCCCACGCAGGATCGGGCCGAGGATGAACATGGACCCGATCGCCATCACGGCGGCAGAGATGCCGGCGGAGAAGTTGTTGACCAGCATCTCGAAGCCGGGCTTGATCTTGTCGTCCCAGAGCCCGTCGAGCTTCATGATCGCCCAGCCACCGAGCGGGCCCATGATCATCGCGCCGAGGAACATCGGCGAGCCACCCGTGACCTCGTAGGCCTTGTCGAACAGTGGCGAGCTGGTCGCCATGATGATGCCGAGGGTCGATGTCGCGCCCACCACGCCACCGCGGACCTTGTACACGTTGTAGCCGCCGGTGTACGCGATCAGGAGTGGGATCAGGTAGTAGATGCCGGGCCCGACGATCGTGGCGATCTTCTCGTTCGGCGTCCAACCCACGGGGATGAAGAACGCGGTGATCAGGCCCCAGGCGATGATCGCGCCGATGTTCGGCATGACCATGTTGGACAGGAACGTGCCGAACCGCTGGGCGTGCACGCGCACGCTGGCACCTGCTGAGGGAGTCGTTGTCGTGGCCATCTGGTTCCTCTCGATCGAACGGGACGTGACGCCCATCACGCTCCGGTTGGAGGTAGTCTGCAACACATACGGGCACGTTGCCAAGTATTCGGACACGATTTTGTGCCCGTTGATGTGGTTTTTCGCTGATCGGCGTACTACCGTCGCGTGCGAACCGGACCCGTCGAAAGGACTGCGGCACCCATGAAGGCCCTACGCTTCTACGCCCCCGAGGACGTGCGACTCGAGGAGGTGGCCGAGCCCGACTGCGGACCCGACGAGGTCAAGCTGCGCGTCCGCAACTGCTCGACGTGCGGCACCGACGTCAAGATCTTCTACAACGGCCACCAGAACCTCTCACCTCCACGGACGATCGGCCACGAGATCGCCGGCGAGGTCGTCGAGGTCGGCGCGAACGTGAACGCGACGTACGGCAGCGACTGGGCGGTCGGGGACCGTGCCCAAGTGATCGCGGCCGTGCCGTGCGGGAAGTGCTACGAGTGCCGGAAAGGCTGGATGGCGGTCTGCCAGAACCAGACCTCGGTGGGCTACCAGTACGACGGTGGGTTCGCCGAGTACATGATCGTGCCGCGCCAGGTGCTCAAGGTGGACGGACTGAACCGGATCCCCGACAACGTGGGGTACGACGAGGCCTCGGCCGCCGAGCCGTTCGCCTGCGCGATCAATGCCCAGGAGCTGCTCGGCATCGAGCCCGGCGACACCGTGGTGGTCTTCGGCGCCGGCCCGATCGGCTGCATGCACATCCGGATCGCCCGCGGCGTACACCGGTGCGGCCCGGTCTACCTGGTCGACGTCAACGCCGAACGGCTCAAGATGTCGGCCGAGGCAGTGCAGCCTGACGAGACGATCGACGGATCCGAGGTCGACGTCGTCGAGCGGGTCATGGAGCTGACCGGTGGGCGGGGTGCCGATGTCGTGATCACCGCGACCGCGGCCAACGTGGCCCAGGAGCAGGCGATCTCGATGGCTGCCCGCAACGGCCGCATCTCGTTCTTCGGCGGCCTGCCGAAGACCGACCCGACCATCTCCTGCGACTCCAACCTCGTGCACTACCGCCAGCTGCACATCCACGGCGCCAACGGCTCGGCGCCGGAGCACAACAAGCGGGCGCTCGAGTACATCTCCACCGGCCAGGTCCCGGTCAAGGACCTGATCACCCGCCACATCCCGCTCGACGACGTGCTCTCGGCCTTCGACATCGTCAAGAATGGCGAGGCCATCAAGGTCACCGTGGAACCGTGACCGAGGAACGAGGTCACGGTTCAGGCACGGGGAGGTTGAGCAAGCGACGCGACTGAGGAACGAAGTCGCGCGAGCTCCTCGACCAGCGACTTCGCTCAGCGGGGCCCGACGACCGCGAGGATCTCAGGCTTCGAGAAGAGGTCGGCGGCCAGGGCGCGGACGCCCTCGAGGGTGACTCCCTCGATGCGGGCGATCACCTCGTCGATGCTCAGCAGCTCGTCGTCGACCAGCTCGGACTTGCCCAGCCGCGTCATGCGCGAAGCCGAGTCCTCGAGCCCGAGCACCAGGCCGCCCTTCAGCTGGCCCTTGCCGCGGGTCAGCTCCTCGTCGTCGATGCCGTCCTGGGCGATCTTCGCCAGCTCGGCCCGGACGACGTCGAGCACCTGCTGGAGCTTGTTCGGCAGGCAACCGACCGAGACGCCGACCAGGCCGGCGTCCACGTGCTGGCTGGCGAAGGAGAAGACGGAGTAGGCGAGGCCGCGCTTCTCGCGGACCTCCTGGAAGAGCCGGCTCGACGTGCCCCCGCCCAGTGCGGCGTTGAGGACGCCGAGTGCGAACCGCCGGTCGTCGGATCGGGTCAGACCCTGCACGCCCAGCACGATGTTGACCTGCTCGAACTGGCGGGTGGCCTCGGCGACTCCGGTACCGACCTTGCGCGGCTTGAGGGTCTGCTGCGCCGCCACCGGTGCGGCGGTGCCGGCCAGGAAGTCGCGGCGGGAGAACGCGGCACGGACCAGCTTGACGACCTTGCTGTGGTCCACGTTCCCGGCGACCGAGACGACCATCCGCTCGGGACGGTAGTGGCGCTGGTAGAAGCGCTGGATCTGCTCGCGGGTCATCGACTCGATCGAGGCGACCGTGCCTGCGATGGGCCGGCCCAGCGGGGAGTCACCCCAGGCGAGCGCGGCGAAGAGGTTGTGGGCGACGTCGTCGGGGTCGTCGTCGTGCATCGCGATCTCGTCGAGGATCACGTCGCGCTCCGCGTCGACGTCGTCGGCTGTGATCAGCGACGAGGTGACCATGTCGCCGAGCACGTCCACCGCCAGGGGGAGGTCCTGGTCGAGGACGCGCGCGTGGAAGCAGGTGTACTCCTTGGCGGTGAAGGCGTTGAACTCACCGCCCACCGCGTCGAGCGCGATCGAGATGTCGAGTGCGGAGCGTTCGGGCGTGCCCTTGAACAGCAGGTGCTCCAGGAAGTGCGAGCAGCCGTGCAGCGCCGGGGACTCGTCACGCGAGCCCACGCCGACCCAGACCCCGATGCTGGCCGATCGTTGCCCCGGTACCTGCTCGCTGATGATGCGCAGCCCGCTGGGCAGCGTCGTACGCCGGACGACGCCGCCGTCCTCCTTGAGCAGGGTCCGCGTCCTGCCCGCGGGCTTCGCAGCCGCGGCATCAGGGGGCTGGGTAACCGAAGACCGGCCGGCAGCGGGCTGCCGGCCGGTCGTCGGTTGTGCCACGTGGGTCACTCGGTGACCTGGGAGGCTGCCTCGGTCGACTCCGGGGTGGCCGGCTCGGGCGCCTCGTCCGAGGCCTTGGAGTCCTCGACCACCGGAACGAGCGACAGCTTGCCGCGGTCGTCGATCTCGCCGATCTCGACCTGGATCTTCTGGCCGACGGAGACGACGTCCTCGACGTTCTCGACCCGCTTGCCCCCCACCAGAGCGCGGAGCTTGGTGATGTGGAGCAGGCCGTCCTTGCCCGGGAGCAGGGAGACGAACGCACCGAAGTTGGTCGTCTTGACCACGGTGCCCAGGTAGCGCTCGCCGACCTCGGGCATCGTCGGGTTGGCGATCGCGTTGACCGCGGCGCGTGCGGCCTCGGCCGCCTCGCCGTTGGTCGCCCCGATGTAGACCGTGCCGTCGTCCTCGATCGACAGGCTCGCGCCGGTGTCGTCCTGGATCTGGTTGATCACCTTGCCCTTGGGGCCGATGACCTCGCCGATCTTGTCCACGGGGACCTTGACGCTGATGATCCGCGGGGCGTAGATCGACATCTCCTCGGGACCGTCGATGGCCTCGGCCATCACCTCGAGGATCGTCAGCCTCGCGTCCTTGGCCTGGGTCAGCGCCTGGGCGAGGACCTCGGCCGGGATGCCGTCGAGCTTGGTGTCGAGCTGGAGCGCGGTGACGAACTCCTTGGTGCCGGCGACCTTGAAGTCCATGTCGCCGAAGGCGTCCTCGGCGCCGAGGATGTCGGTCAGCACCGCGAAGCGGTTGCCTTCCTTGATGAGGCCCATGGCGATGCCCGCGACGTGCGCCTTCGTCGGTACGCCCGCGTCCATCAGCGCGAGGCTTGCACCGCACACCGACGCCATCGACGAGCTGCCGTTCGATTCGGTG
>JAICSC010000009.1 GCA_025937085.1 Nocardioides sp. | reverse complement strand
CGATGAGGGTCCCCAGATAGCGCGTCGAGTACCCGGTCCCGGGGTCCGGGGCCGGCAGCGTGTACGGCGGCGCGTCGTTGGTGACGGCGACGTGGAGGTGCACCTGCTCGCTTCCGTCGGGCCGGAGGTGCACCGTCGAGGACACCTCGCGGTGCTGCCAGTAGTCGACCTTGCTCCCGTTGAGGTTCTGGCTGAATACGCCGACGTAGTCGTACGGCGTAGGGCTGAGGTCGCCGGAGAGTCCCACTCGACCGAACCGGTTCTGGAAGGCGGGGTTGCGGAAGTAGGTGAAGAAGTGCCGGCCCTCCGCGCTGGCCACCAGGGACTTCACCTTGGCCTGCATCTTGCCGCCCTCGAAGAGCTGCTGCCGGAACGCCGGGACCAGCGCGGCGTTCAGCTGGTGCCGCTGCTCGGTCGAGCTGAAGTCCCCGTAGCTCCCGCCCAGGACCTTGACGAGGTTGTCGGCGGTGACCTGACCCACTGGTGGCATCTCGATCGGGCCGGTGATCTTGAAGAGGTTGGCCAGTCCCTGGAGGTCGATGCCGACCATCCCGTCGAACTTCTGCCCGGGGAAGGCCTTCTGGTATCCGCGCAGCAGCTCCTCGCCAGAGACCGACCACCACGGTGAGAACGTCGAGTTGACCACCCGCTCTGCCGGCTGGGCGTGGAACGTGTTCCCGGGCACCCGCGGCCAACGCTGGATCGAGCCGGCGCCCGAGAGGTCCTCGGCGTTCCTGGTCTTGCCGAAGGACACGACTCCGTGGTCGAACCGGATGGTGGTGAACGACAGCGCGGCCCCGCCGGAGTAGCGGAGCTCGGCGGGGTTCAGCATCGCCAGGAGGTAGGTGCGGCTGCCGTCCGCCCCGAGGATCGTCGGAAGGGACCGCAGCAGCGGCTCGTTGTTCTGATAGCTCTCCTGGAGTGGCCCGAGGTACCCCAGGGCTGTGGTCTTGGCCCGGTCGATCGAGTCGCCGACCAGGGGCGTCGACCCCTTGACCAGGCTCAGGTCGTAGAGGGCCTGGTCGAGGTGCGGGCCGATCGCCGAGGTCCGGAAGGCCAGGTCCTTCAGGGTCGGGATGTCGACGCGTCGGTCCTGGACGAGATCGACGGAACGGCCGGAGGCGATCGGGTAGATCTGGACACCGATCTCGGCCACCGAGGTCGTCTGGTCGAGCGCGTTGACGAGATGTCGCTCGTCGTCCACGGCGGTGCCTGCCACGGGGATCGCCGACCACACGTCGCCACCGATCCCGCCCGCGTCCTGCTGAGCCTGCTCGACGTGGGCACGTGCCTGCGCGACGTAGCGGCGCGCCTGGTCGACCTTCTCCTTCGACAGGGAGTCCTTGGCCGCAGTCAGGTCGGACTGGGCCGCCTGCGCCTCGTGCTTGGCCGAGACCAGCGGCCGCGCCAGGAGCGCCAGGGCGACCGCGGCGAGCACGACGACGAGGAGTACGCCGAGGAGGATCAGACGTCGGCGGGCGTGCCGGTGCCGGCGTACCCGCACTCTGACCCGCGTGCCGGAGTGGCCGCCCGCCTGCGGCGGGCTCGCGGACGTGGACTCCTCGGTGGACACGTCACGAGTAAACAGGGTGCACCCCGGGCGGCGCGGGGTAATCCGGGCGAGGGCGTGGCGCCGCCCTCGATACGATCGACGCGTCCCACCGTCGTCAGCACCAGGAGCAGTCGTGCCCGACCTCAAGATCGCCCTCAGCCACGCCGGAGCGCGTGAGGAGCGGACGGTCACGACCGGCACGAAGGCCTGGGAGCTGTACGCCGACGACACCGCGGTGATCGCGGCTCGCGTCGGGGGAGTGCTGCGCGACCTGGCCTACGAGCTCCAGGACGGCGACGAGATCGAGGGCGTCGCCATCGACAGTGCCGACGGCCGCGACATCCTGCGGCACTCGACCGCCCACGTGATGGCGCAGGCCGTGCAGCAGCTCTGGCCCGCGGCGAAGCTCGGGATCGGCCCGCCGATCGAGAACGGCTTCTACTACGACTTCGATGTCGAGACCCCGTTCCATCCCGACGATCTCGACAAGATCGAGACCGCGATGCGCAAGATCATCAAGGAGGGCCAGCGGTTCTCGCGCCGGCCTGTCGCGGATGCGGATGCGCTGGACGAGCTCAAGGACGAGCCCTACAAGCTCGAGCTGATCGGGCTCAAGGGCTCTGGCCACGCGGACGACGCGGCTGAGGGAGCGAACGTCGAGGTGGGCGGCTCGGCTGACGGGGAGCTGACCATCTACGACAACCTCCGGCGAGACGGTGAGCTGGCGTGGAAGGACCTGTGCCGAGGTCCGCACCTGCCGACCACCAAGCGCATCCCGGCGTTCAAGCTGATGCGCACCGCCGCGGCGTACTGGCGGGGTGACGAGAAGAACAAGCAGCTCCAGCGCATCTACGGCACCGCGTGGGAGAGCAAGGACGCGCTCGCGGCGTACCTCCACCGCCTGGAGGAGGCGGAGAAGCGCGACCACCGCAAGATAGGTCGCGAGCTCGACCTCTACTCGTTCCCGGAGGAGCTCGGCCCCGGCCTGGTCGTCTTCCACCCGAAGGGCGGCACGATCCGCCGGGTGATGGAGGACTACGTCCGGCAGCGGCACATCGAGGAGGGCTTCTCCTACGTCAGCACGCCCAGCATCAGCAAGGACGGGCTGTTCCACACGTCGGGACACCTGCCCTACTACGCCGACACGATGTACCCGCCGATGGAGCTCGAGGGCGCGCGGTACCAGCTCAAGGCGATGAGCTGTCCGCTGCACAACCTCATCTACCAGTCGCGGGGGCGCTCCTACCGGGAGCTGCCGCTCCGGTTGTTCGAGTTCGGGAACGTCTACCGCTACGAGAAGTCTGGCGTCGTGGGCGGGCTCACCCGGGTGCGCGGCATGACCCAGGACGACTCGCACTCCTACGTCACCCCGGAGCAGGCGCCCGGCGAGGTCAAGAAGCTGCTCGAGTTCTGCCTCGGGCTGTTCCGCGACTTCGGTCTCGAGGACTTCTTCCTCGAGCTGTCGACCCGCGACGACAAGAACAAGGACAAGTTCCAGGGCTCCGACGAGGACTGGGCGGAGGCCACGGCGATCCTGCAGCGGGTCGGTGAGGAGTCCGGTCTCGAGCTCGTGCCCGACCCGGGCGGCGCGGCGTTCTACGGGCCCAAGATCTCGATCCAGGCCAAGGACGCTATCGGCCGCACCTGGCAGCTCTCGACGGTGCAGTACGACTTCGGTCAGCCCGCCGGATTCGGTCTGGAGTACGTCGGAGCCGACGGCACCCACCAGCAGCCGGTGATGATCCACTCCGCGAAGTTCGGCTCGATCGAGCGGTTCATCGGCGTGCTGGTGGAGCACTACGCGGGGGCGTTCCCGCCCTGGCTGTCGCCCGTGCAGGTGCAGGGGATCCCGATCGCCGAGCGCCACGTGGCCTATCTCGACGACGTCGCGAAGCGGATGACGGCGCGCGGGCTCCGGGTGGAGCTCGACGACTCCGACGACCGGATGCAGAAGAAGATCCGCAACGCCCAGCTCCAGAAGGTGCCGTTCATGGTGATCGCCGGCGACCAGGACATGGAGGCCGGGGCGGTGTCGTTCCGCTATCGCGACGGCCGCCAGGACAACGGCGTACCCGTCGACGAGGCGATCGAGCGGGTCGCTGCGGCGGTCGCCTCCCGCGAGCAGGTTTGACCCGGATGCAGGTCAGCGCAGGCGTTTGACGAAGCGGCGGCACGGCGAGATGAACGTCTCGCCGAGGGCGGTCACCTCGTAGGGCAGCTCGCCCTCGTCGGTCCAGCCCTGGCGCCGGTAGAACGCCTGGGCGCGGTCGTTCCCGACCACGACCGCGAGCCAGGCGTCGTCGAACCCGGCGGCTGCCACCCGCCGTTCGGCCTCGGTGAGCAGCACTGCTGCCAGTCCCGAGCCGCGGAACGCGCGGTCGACGTACACCTGCTCGATCTCGTCGCCCGCGATCATGACGAAGCCCGCGATTATGCCGTCGACCTCCGCGACCGTGGTCTCGTCGGTCTCGGCCACGCGCTGGGCGACGCGGTCGTGGAATGCCTCCGCCGTACGCCGGACGGTCAGCCCGTCCGGGACGTTCCCCGGGTGCGCGTCGTGCCAGCCGCGGTGGAAGAGGTCCGCCACTGTGTCCACGTCGTCGGCTGTCGCCGGGCGCAGGGTCGGGTGGCTCACCAGGGCAGCCTACGGAGAAGTGCGGTACGCCGATGCCACCTGATCACGTGGATCCAGCGGGCATGGTCGGTCGCGCTGGACCTGTGGCCGGCCGCTCTCTGCCAGACAGCGGCGAAGCTCGGGCTGCTCTTGCAGTCCAGGGACCGGGAGGGCGCCCTGGTCCCGTGCGCGTGGTGCGGCGGGCAGGAGTCACCGCGGTACGCCGGTGCCGTCGGGTGACAATGCCGTACCGCACACCGGTCCGCGGAGTGGCCCTCCTTACAGTGAGCACCATGGAGGCGAGCCACCAGGACGGCATCGGCGGGCCGGACGGCCTCGAGCGGCTCTGGACGCCGTACCGGATGGCCTACATCCGCGGCGAGAACAAACCCGGTGACGACTCGGCGGGGGAGTGCCCGTTCTGCCGCATCTCCCAGGACCGCGACGACGAGCGGTTCCTGGTCGTCCACCGCGGCGAGACGGCGTACGCCGTGCTGAACCTGTATCCGTACGCCGCCGGCCACCTGATGGTCTGCCCCTACCGGCATGTCGCCGACTACGTCGAAACCACCGACGAGGAGGCTGCCGAGATCGCTGCGATGACCAAGACCGCCGTGCGCACGTTGCGCTCGGTCTCGCGGGCCGAGGGCTTCAACCTCGGGATGAACCAGGGCGCCGCCGGCGGGGCGGGCATCGCCGCACATCTCCACCAGCACGTCGTCCCGCGGTGGGTCGGCGACACGAACTTCCTGCCCGTGATCGGCCACACCAAGGCGCTTCCCGAGCTGCTCCGGGACACCCGCCGGCTCCTGGCCGAGGCCTGGCCCTGAGCTAGAACGGCACCTGCACCGAGAGCAGCCCAGCGACCGCGCCGCGGCCGGACAAGGCTCGGCAGAAGTCGACGGCGTCCATCTCGATCGCCTCGCCGCCCTCGCCGCGTGACCACGTGCCGCCGGCAGGACCACTCAGGGTGAGGTGGTACGGCGCGCCGTGGCGGCCGGCCCACTCGGCCACCACGTCGGCGACGATGACGCCGTCGTGGTCGGCGGTGAGCACGGGATCGCGGCCCGTGGCGCCGGCGATGTCCATCCGATGCATCCACGGGTCGCGGGTGAGGATCGTGTCGAGCAGGTAGCCGATCGACCAGTGCTCGACCCTGCCGTTGACGCTCTGAGGTGCCGGCAGCCTGCGCCGGCGTACGAAGCCGGGCGTGAGCCGCCGGCCGCGTGCGGCCCGCGGACCGACCTTCCGAGCCCCGGCGACGACATCGACAGGCGCCCAGGCCGCGCGCTCGGTGACCTGGAGTCCGGTGAGTGCGTCCAGCGGATCCGTGCCGTGTGCAGCGACCTCGGCCAGGGCCAGCCGCTGCTGCCGCCTCTGCTCCAGGGGACCACTGGCCATCGCGGCCATGCCCACCATGTGGCAGCCGAGCTGGCGGACGTCCCACGCCGGGCAGTCCGTCGGCCGGCTCCAGTCGTCGGGGGAGAGCCCGGCCAGGGTCTCCGCCATCCGGCGGTACTCGTCGCGGGCCAGGCGCATCGCGGTCCGGCGGTCCAGAGCCGGTCGGACGAGGACGTCGACCGGAGGAGCGGTGGTGCTGTTCATCTCGTGTCCTTCTCGGTGGTGGTGGTGCGGGGCAGGCCGACGCCGTCGGCCCACATGTCCACGGCGCGGGGGAGCATCCGGGCGAACCGGTCGCCGCCGGGGTCGTTCGCGATCTGCTGGTCGATCAGCCCGCCGATGACCGCCAGCAGGAGGACCAGGTCGTCGGGGTCCCGCAGACCGCGCTCGGCGGCGATCACCTGGGCCGCAGCGAGCACGCGCACAGCAGGGGCGTAGTTCTCGGGGCTCGGCTCGAAGCCGGGGATCACCCGCTGGTTCATCAGCTGGTAGCGGGGCGGGTCGGCGACCGCGAAGTCGAAGAAGGTCCGCGCGATCAGGTGGGCGCACTCGCGTAGGTCGTCGGTGAGTCGAGACTCCTCCGCGAGCTTGATCTCCTCGTACGCCGTCCAGGCCTCGCCGAACATCGCGTCGTAGATCGCGTGCTTGGAGTCGAAGTGCGAGTACAGGGAGGGTGCCCGCATCCCGACCCGCGAGGCCACGTCGCGAAGCGTCAGGCCGGTCAGCCCGGCGGAGCGGGCGACGTCCCAGGCGGCGTCGAGGATCTCCCGCCGGGTCTGCTCCCGTCTCCGGCTCTGCCTATCGACGTTAGGTGCATCTAACATGGTTAGGAAGTGTGCGGGGCGGGCGATGACCTGTCAAGGGCGCCCGGGTGTCTCGCTACCCTGCTTCCGCCATGCTCGAACGCTTCCGTCAGTTCTGGACCAACGTCTGGGCACCCTTGGGCGACCTCCTGCTGCGGTGGGGGGTGAGCCCGAACGCGGTCACCCTGGTCGGCACCCTGGGGGTGTGCGCCGGCGCGCTGGTCTGCTTCCCCCAGGGCTGGCTGCTGGCGGGCGTCCTGGTGATCACCGCCTTCGTCTTCAGCGACATGATCGACGGCTACATGGCCCGCACCAGCGGCAAGATGTCGTCGTTCGGGGCGTTCCTCGACTCCACCCTCGACCGGATCGGTGACGCCGCGATCTTCGGCGGCCTGGCGATGTACTTCATCGGCCCCGGCGACAGCGAGTGGCGAGCCGGGCTGGCGATCTACTGCCTGACCATGGGCTCGGTGACGTCCTACGCCCGGGCCCGCGCCGAGTCGCTGGGCATGCAGGCCAAGGTCGGCATCGCCGAGCGTTCGGACCGACTCGTCTCCATCCTGGGGATGACCGGGCTCGCCGACCTCCTGCGACTCCTCGGGGTCGGGGACGGCGTGATGTGGCTGATCCCGATCACGCTCGCGGTGCTCGCCGTGGCGAGCACGATCACGGTCGTGCAGCGCATCCTCGTCGTACGCCGTCAGGCATTCGGTCTCACGCCTCCGTCCGGTGGAGGAGCCGAGTAGGTCTGAACCACGGGTCAGCCCTACGATTGAGACATGGCTGAGCACACCCCTGAGAGCACCATCACGTCCCCGACGAGTCCCGCGAGCACCGGCAGCAGCCGGGTCAAGCGCGGCATGGCCGAGATGCTCAAGGGCGGCGTGATCATGGACGTCGTCACCTCGGACCAGGCGAAGATCGCCGAGGACGCGGGGGCCGTCGCCGTGATGGCGCTCGAGCGCGTGCCCGCCGACATCCGTGCCCAGGGTGGCGTCTCCCGGATGAGCGACCCGGACATGATCGACGGCATCATCGACGCCGTCTCGATCCCGGTGATGGCCAAGGCGCGGATCGGGCACTTCGCCGAGGCCCAGGTGCTGCAGAGCCTCGGCGTGGACTACGTCGACGAGTCCGAGGTGCTCACGCCCGCCGACTACGCCAACCACATCGACAAGTGGCAGTTCACCGTCCCCTTCGTCTGCGGTGCGACCAACCTCGGCGAGGCCCTGCGCCGCATCACCGAGGGCGCCGCGATGATCCGCTCCAAGGGCGAGGCCGGCACCGGCGACGTCTCCAACGCCGTGACCCACATGCGCTCCATCGGCGGCGAGCTCCGCCGGTTGCGGAGCCTCAGCGAGGACGAGCTGTACGTCGCCGCCAAGGACCTCCAGGCGCCGTACGACCTGGTCCGCGAGGTCGCCGCCGTCGGGAAGCTGCCGGTGGTGCTGTTCACCGCCGGCGGCATCGCCACCCCGGCCGACGCCGCGATGATGATGCAGCTCGGCGCCGAGGGTGTCTTCGTCGGCTCCGGGATCTTCAAGTCCGGCAACCCCGCGCAGCGCGCCGAGGCGATCGTCAAGGCCACCACGTTCTACGACGACCCCGACGTGGTCGCGAAGGTCAGCCGCGGGCTCGGCGAGGCCATGGTCGGCATCAACGTCGACGAGATCCCGCAGCCCCACCGACTCGCCGAGCGCGGCTGGTGAGCTGCGACCGCATGCCATGAGTCCCGCATGAGTCCCACCGTCGGTGTCTTCGCGCTGCAGGGGGACGTCCGCGAGCACCTGCGTGTGCTGGAGTCGCTCGGCGCCCATGCGATCGGCGTACGCCGGGTGACCGAGCTCGAGGCCTGCGACGGCCTGGTCATCCCTGGGGGCGAGTCGACCACCATGTTCAAGCTGGCCCGCACCTTCGACCTCTTCGAGCCGATCCGGCAGCGGATCAAGGAGGGCCTGCCGGTCTTCGGCACCTGCGCCGGGATGATCATGCTGGCCGACCGGGTCGAGGACGGCACGCCCGATCAGGAGACGCTCGGCGGTCTCGACATCACCGTTCGACGCAACGCCTTCGGGCGGCAGGTCGACTCCTTCGAGGGCGATCTGGACTTCGCCGGGCTGGACGAGCCGCTGCACGCGGTCTTCATCCGGGCCCCCTGGGTGGAGCAGTCCGGGCAGGACGTCGAGATCCTCGCCCGCGTCGGGTCGGGACCGGCCGCCGGTAGGATCGTGGCGGTCCGGCAGGGGTCGTTGATGGCGACGTCCTTCCACCCCGAGGTCGGTGGTGACGACCGCGTCCACCGCCTGTTCCTGGACCTGATCGACTGACAAGAAGAGGAACCATGTCCGGCCACTCGAAATGGGCCACCACCAAGCACAAGAAGGCCGTCATCGACGCCCGTCGCGGCAAGATGTTCGCCAAGCTGATCAAGAACATCGAGGTCGCCGCGAAGCTGGGCGGGGGAGACCCCGCAGGCAACCCGACGCTCTACGACGCCATCCAGAAGGCCAAGAAGTCCTCGGTCCCCAACGACAACATCGACCGCGCGGTCAAGCGGGGGTCGGGTGCCGAGGCGGGCGGGGCCGAGTACTCCACGATCATGTACGAGGTCTACGGCCCCCAGGGCGTGGCGTTCCTGGTCGAGTGCCTCACCGACAACCGCAACCGGGCCGCGATGGAGGTGCGCACCGCGGTCACCCGCAACGGCGGCACTCTGGCCGACCCGAACTCGGTCTCGCGGCTCTTCAACCGCAAGGGCGTCGTGATCGTCCCCAAGACCCAGGAGTCGCGCGTGGTCGACGAGGACGCCGTCCTCGAGGCCGCGCTGGATGCGGGCATCGAGGAGGTCAACGACCTCGACGAGTCGTTCGAGGTCGTGTCGGAGGCGACGGATGTGGTCGCGGTCCGCACGGCCCTCCAGGACTCCGCGATCGACTACGACTCGGCCGAGGTGCAGTTCGTCGCCAGCATGGACATCCCCGTGGACGCCGACGCCGCGGGCAAGGTGTTCCGCCTCGTCGACGCGCTGGAGGACCTCGACGACGTGCAGAACGTGTTCACCAACGTCGACGTTCCCGACGAGGTGATGGCCGCCCTCGACGCATGAAACTCCCATGCGTGTCGTACGCCGCCGCGTCGCCACCGCCGGATAACGTGACGTACGAACAGATGTTCGGACGACCCGGAGAGGTAGCGGCATGCGCGTGCTGGGGATCGACCCCGGGCTGACCAGGTGTGGCATGGGCGTGGTCGAGGGGGAGGCCGGGCGGCCGCTGCGGCTGGTCGACGTCAACGTCCTGCGCACTTCGGCGGACGAGCACGTCTCGATGCGGCTGGTCCACATCGAGCGCGGCATCGAGGCCTGGCTCGACGAGCACCGCCCCGACGCGGTCGCCATCGAGCGGGTCTTCGCCCGCTCGGACTCGAGCACCGTGATGGGCACCGCCCAGGCCAGCGGCATCGCCATGGTCGTCGCCGCCAGACGCGGCCTGCCGATCGCGCTGCACACCCCGTCCGAGGTCAAGGCCGCGGTCTCGGGCAGTGGCCGCGCCGGCAAGGCCCAGGTCGGCGCGATGGTCACCCGCATCCTCAGGCTGGAGGCTCCACCCAGGCCCGCGGACGCCGCCGACGCACTGGCGCTGGCGATCACCCACATCTGGCGTGGCGGCGCCCAGGCCCGGATCGATGCGGCGGTGGCCGCGGCCGGGAGATGGACTCCGTGATCGCGTTCGTGCGCGGCGAGGTCGCCGCGGTCACCCTGACCAGCGCCGTCGTCGAGGTCGGTGGCGTCGGCCTGGAGCTGATGTGCACGCCCAACACGCTGGCCACGCTCCGCACCGGCCAGTCCGCCACTCTTCCGACCTCCATGGTCGTGCGCGAGGACTCGCTGACGCTGTTCGGCTTCGCAGACGAGGACGAGAAGCAGGTCTTCGAGCTGGTCCAGACCGCGAGCGGCGTCGGACCGAAGCTCGCTCAGGCGATGCTCGCGGTCCTCACGCCCGACGCCGTACGCCGAGCGGTCGCCGGCGACGACGTCCGCACCCTCACCACGGTGCCGGGCATCGGGCAGAAGGGCGCCCAGCGGATCATCCTCGAGCTGAAGGACCGCATCGGCGTCCCCGTAGCCGCGTCCGGTGGCGGCGTACCCATGCTCGCCGAGCCTTGGCGCGCCCAGGTGCAGCAGGGCCTGGTCGGTCTGGGATGGTCGGCCAAGGACGCCGACAAGGCGATCGAGGCCGTCTCCGACCAGGCGGGCGACCAGCCCGACGTCGCCGCGCTGCTGCGGGCGGCCCTGCGCACGTTGAGCCGGGCCTGACATGCCGGGCGACGAGACCGAGCCCGATGCCCCCGATGTCCTGGCAGCCCACGAGGAGGCCTACCTCGCGTCCCTGACCACCGCCGAGGCCGAGGGCGACGAGCGCGCGGTCGAGGCCGCGCTCCGCCCGCGCACCCTCGACGAGGTGATCGGGCAGCAGCGCGTCCGCGACCAGCTGGGCCTGGTGCTCGAGGCCGCCCGCCGCCGCGGCCGGGCCCCCGACCACGTGCTGCTCTCCGGGCCTCCCGGTCTGGGCAAGACCACCCTCGCGATGATCATCGCGACCGAGATGTCCACCCCGCTGCGGCTGACGAGCGGGCCGGCGATCACCCACGCCGGAGACCTGGCCGCCATCCTGTCCGGCCTCAACGATGGCGACGTCCTGTTCGTCGACGAGCTCCACCGGATGTCCCGACCGGCCGAGGAGATGCTCTACCTCGCGATGGAGGACTTCCGGGTCGACGTCGTGATCGGGAAGGGCCCCGGAGCGACCGCGATCCCGCTGGAGATCCCGCCGTTCACCCTGGTCGGTGCGACCACCCGGGCCGGCCTGCTGCCCGGCCCGCTGCGTGACCGGTTCGGATTCACCGCACAGCTGGAGTTCTACGAGCCCGACGAGCTCGACACGATCATCCGGCGCTCGGCCGGCCTCCTCGGGGTGGAGGCAGATGCCGAGGGCACCGCCGAGATCGCCTCCCGCTCGCGTGGCACCCCACGCATCGCCAACCGCCTGCTCCGCCGCGTCCGCGACTATGCCCAGGTCCGCGCCGACGGTCTGGTCACCCGCGAGGTGGCGCATGCCGCCCTCGACCTCTACGAGGTCGACGCCCTCGGCCTCGACCGGCTCGACCGTGCGGTCCTGGACTCGCTGTGCCGTCGCTTCGGAGGCGGCCCCGTCGGCATCTCGACCCTCGCCGTCGCGGTGGGCGAGGAGCGCGAGACCGTCGAGGAGGTCGCCGAGCCGTTCCTGGTCCGCAACGGCTTCCTGGCCCGTACGCCGCGTGGCCGGGTGGCGACCGGGGCCGCCTGGGAGCACCTCGGGCTCGTCCCGCCTCCGACGCCGCCGGGCCCCACCGGCGACCCGACGCTCTTCGAACCCGGGGGCTGAGCTGGCCCGGGCGTGGAGCCACACTGGGGCGGGGTGGATTCGTGGCCGTGGACACACCCCCGGTTACACTTCACCCTCGGTCGGTCGGACCCAGGTTTGTGCGTGCCGGCCCCTTCGTACCCCCCAAGGCTAGGAAGTCGTGGACACTGTGGCGCCGTTCGTCATCCTGCTCGCGATCGCGTTGCTCTTCTGGCTGGTGATGATCCGCCCTCAGCAGCGGCGTCAGCAGGCGATGGGCCGGATGCAGGGGGCGCTCTCCACGGGCGACGAAGTGATGCTGACCTCGGGGATCATCGGCGTCGTCCGGTCGTTGGACGAGAAGACGGTGGAGCTCGAGGTGTCCGAGGGTGTGCACCTTCGCGTCGTCCGCGGAGCGGTCGGCCAGGTGATGACCCCCGTGGCTCGGGACGACAACGCGCAGCTCGCGGCCGATCCTGCCGACGAGCCGGAGGAGAAGCAATCTGATGGCACGCAGTAGCGCCCGCCCGGGTCGCACCGTCGCGGTGTTCTTCATCGGGCTGGCGGTCGCCTACGGGCTGGTGGCCCTGATCGGCACGTGGAGGCCGGCGCTCGGTCTCGATCTCGAGGGCGGCACCCAGATCACGCTGATCGCCAACGGCAGCGTGAGCAAGGACAACCTCAACCAGGCCGCCGAGATCATCAACGAGCGCGTCAATGGCTCGGGGGTCACCGAGGCGGAGGTGACCACCCAGGGCAGCAACGAGATCGTCGTCCAGGTCCCTGGGACCAACAAGGACAACAGCCTGGTGCAGACCGTGCTCCGTCAGGCGCGACTGCGCTTCCGTCTGGTCGCGCAGGTGGCGCAGACGGCCCCGCAGGCCCCGCAGACGGCGCCGTCGAGCTCGCCGTCCGCGTCGCCCGGATCGGGTGTCCTGCTGCCCTCGACCGGCACCAGCAAGTCCACGAAGCCGACGGACCAGGCCACCGGCAAGAACCGCGCACCCGCGCTGCTCGGCCAGGCCACGGGCAAGAACAAGCACGAGGGCAAGAAGAAGAACAAGCCGAGCTCGTCGCCGACCGCCACTCCGGGGGGCAACGCGCCCGACTCGACCTCCAAGGTCCACTACACCGAGGCCAACAAGAAGGCCTACAGCGACGCGCTGACCTGGATGACCAACCCGGACCCGCAGTCGGTGGCCGTCTACAACGCCTACACCTGCCCGTCGAAGACGCCGGTCGTCGACGATGCGACCATCCCGATCGTCACCTGCGACCAGCAGGGCCAGAAGTTCTTGCTGTCGCCGGCTCTGATCGAGGGCACCGAGATCTCCTCGGCCAGCGCTGTCGCACCGGGCACGCAGCAGGGGGCGGTGCAGTGGTCGGTCTCCATCCAGCTCAAGAGCCATGGAGCGGACGTCGAGCGCAGGTTGTCCTCGGCGATGGCCGGCGACCAGTCGAAGACCTTCGCGATCGTGCTGGACGGTCAGGTGATCTCGGCGCCCTTCTTCGAGAACGTGATCGCCGACGGCACCTCGCAGATCACCGGAAACTTCACGGAGTCGGAGGCCAAGAGCCTGGCGACCAGCCTGAAGTACGGCGCGCTGCCGATCAGCTTCGACAAGCAGAAGACCACGGTCGAGGTCATCGGCCCGTCGCTCGCCGGTGACCAGCTGTCCGCCGGCATCACCGCCGGCATCGCCGGTCTCGCGCTGGTGATGATCTACTGCCTCTTCTACTACCGCGGCCTGGGCCTGGTGGTGATCGCGTCGCTGATCGTGGCCGGCCTCACGACGTACGCCATGGTGCTGCTGCTGGCGAAGAGTGCCGGCTTCACGCTGACCCTGCCCGGCATCGCGGGCCTGATCGTGGCGGTCGGCATCACCGCGGACTCGTTCATCGTGTTCTTCGAGCGCATCAGGGACGAGATGAGATCGGGGAAGTCGATGCGGGTCGCGGTGGAAGCGGGCTGGATCCGTGCCCGGGCCACCTGCGTGGCCGCTGATGCCGTCTCGATCCTCGCGGCCGTCGTGCTCTACATCTTCGCCGTCGGCGTGGTGAAGGGCTTCGCGTTCGCCCTGGGTCTGTCCACCGTGATCGACCTGGCTGTGTTCTTCTGGTTCACCAAGCCGATGGTGTCGTGGCTGGCGCGCTTCCCGTTCTTCAACAAGGGCCACAAGCTCTCCGGCCTGGACGCGGAGAACCTCGGGCTGGACCGTCTCCCGGCAGGAGGGAGGGCCTGATGGGCAGGTTCAGCAGGCTCGGGAACGACCTCTTCACCGGCCGCAGGTCGGTCGACTTCGTCGGCCGGACGCGGCTCTGGTACGCCATCTCCGGGCTCATCATCGTGACCGCCGTGCTCGGCCTCTACTTCAAGGGCCTCAACTTCGGCCTGGAGTTCCGCGGCGGTGCCCAGTTCACCGTGACGATGCCGGCCGACCAGGCCACCCAGGACAACGCCGACAAGCTGCGCGACGACGTCGCCGGCACCGGGATCCCGTCCACTCAGCAGGTGGTGGTGACTACCGCCGGCAAGAACAACATCATCATCGAGACCGAGCCGCTCACGCCCACCGAGAGCAACCAGGTCGAGGCGACGATCGAGAAGTCGGTCGACGTCACCAAGGCGGCCATCTCCGCCGACGAGATCGGGCCCAGCTGGGGCAAGGAGGTGGCCAAACGGTCGGCCACCGGCCTGGTGGTGTTCCTGGTGCTGGTCGTGCTGATGATCTGGGGCTACTTCAGACAGTGGAAGATGTCCGTGGCCGCCATGGTGGCCCTGGCGCACGACCTGGTGATCACGGTCGGCATCTATGCCCTGTCCGGGTTCGAGGTGACACCGGCGACGGTGACCGGTGTGCTGACGATCCTCGGCTTCTCGCTCTATGACACGGTGGTCGTCTTCGACAAGGTCCGGGAGAACACCAAGAACCTCCGGGGCAGCCACCAGACGTACGAGGAGGCCGCGAACCTCGCGGTCAACCAGACGCTCGTGCGGTCGATCAACACCTCGATCGTGGCCCTGATCCCGGTCGGCGCGATCCTGTACGTCGGTGCCGTGCAGCTCGGATCGGGCAGCCTGAAGGACCTGGCGCTGGCGCTCTTCGTCGGCATGGCGGCGGGTGCCTACTCCTCGATCTTCATCGCAACGCCGCTGCTGGCGCACATGAAGTCGCGTGAGCCCGCCGTGCAGGAGCTGGAGAAGCGGCTCAAGTCTCGCCGCCGGCACGATGCCGACCGCTACGCGTCGGTGCCGGCGTACGCCGACGACATGGCGGTCGTCGACGACCCCGACGCGGCAGCGGCCAGTGAGCGCGAGGAGCAGACCGCAGCCGCCCGTGCCGGCGGCAACCGCCCGCGGCCGAACACCGAGGCGACCGGCCGGGGGCGCGTCGTACCCCCGTCGCGTGGCCCGGTGAGGCCGAGCTCGTCGAGTGGTCGTGCGCAGCCATCCCGCAAGTCGAAGTCCAAGCGGGGCAAGAAGTGACGGGTCCGGACGCGACCACGTCCGAGCAGGCGGTCGACGCTCTCCGTAGGCTCGTGGTCGACGTTCCGGACTTCCCCGAACCGGGGGTGGTGTTCAAGGACATCACCCCGGTCCTGGCGGACCCGCAGGCGTTCGGCCTGGTCGTGGAGGCGCTCGCCGAGGCCGGCCGTGACGAGTCGGGCGGGTGCGTGGTCGACCACGTGGTCGGCATCGAGGCGCGTGGCTTCATCCTGGCCGCCCCGGTCGCGCTCGCCCTCGGCGCCGGGCTGGTCCCGGTCCGGAAGGCCGGCAAGCTGCCGCGCGCGACGTACACCGAGTCCTACGCCCTCGAGTACGGCGAGGCGATCGTCGAGATGCACCAGGACGGCCTACGGCCGGGTGACCGGGCCCTGCTCGTCGACGACGTGCTGGCGACCGGTGGCACCGTCGCCGCCACCCGGCGTCTCGTCGAACACACTGGCGCGGTCGCCCACGGCGTCGCGGTCCTGATGGACCTGAGCTTCCTGCCGGGCCGCAAGGCCATCGGCGACCTCCCGCTGACGAGTCTGATGACGGTCTAAGGGGGCTGGTCTCGCTCAGGTTTCGAGACGCGTCGCTTAGTCCCTCGTCCCTCGGGCCTGAGCCGACCGCTCCTCAACCTCCTCGCTGACCTGCGGGTTCGCAAGCTCACCCGCAGCGCTCGGACCGTAGACTCGGGGCATGGCGACGGACGGCAGCATCCCGGTCGCGCGTGAGCGCGCGGTTCCGGCTGCGCCGGAGCGGGCTGCGGAGCGTCAGTCGTCCCGGGTGCCCTCGCCCCGCGCCATGCGCAACCGCCTCGCCCGGATGGGCGGCGGCCGCAACCAGAACGAGAAGCCCGAGCTCGAGCCGTTGATCCGCTCGATCCGGACCAACCATCCGAAGGCCGACCTGGCCCTGATCGAGCGTGCGTACCGCACCGCGGAGCATCTCCACCGCACGCAGACGCGCAAGAGCGGCGATCCCTACATCACCCACCCGCTGGCGGTGGCCACGATCCTGGCCGACATCGGCATGACCGAGCCGACGCTGGTCGCGGCGCTGCTGCACGACACGGTCGAGGACACGCCGTACACCCTCGACGAGCTTCGGTCGGACTTCGGCGACGAGGTGGCGCAGCTGGTCGACGGGGTCACCAAGCTCGAGAAGGTCCAGTACGGCGAGACCGCCCAGGCCGAGACGATCCGCAAGATGATCGTCGCGATGGCCCGCGACATCCGGGTGCTGGTCATCAAGCTGGCGGACCGGCTGCACAACATGCGCACCGTGCGCTATGTCAAGCAGTCCACCCAAGAACGGCAGGCGACGGAGTCGCTGGACGTCTACGCACCGCTGGCCCACCGCCTCGGCATGAACACCATCAAGTGGGAGCTCGAGGACCTCGCCTTCGCCACGCTGCACCCGAAGATCTACGACGAGATCGTGCGGATGGTGGCCGAGCGCGCACCGTCTCGCGACCAGTTCCTCGCGCAGGTGATCGAGCGGGTCGAGCAGGACCTCAAGGACGCCAAGGTCAAGGCCACCGTGACCGGCCGGCCCAAGCACTACTACTCGATCTACCAGAAGATGATCGTCGGCGGCCGCGAGTTCAGCGACATCTACGACCTGGTCGCACTGCGGATCCTGCTCGAGGAGGACCGCGACTGCTACTCCGCTCTGGGGGTGCTGCACGCCAGGTGGACGCCCGTGCTCGGGCGGTTCAAGGACTACGTCGCGACCCCGAAGTTCAACATGTACCAGTCGCTGCACACCACCGTGATCGGACCGCAGGGCAAGCCGGTCGAGATGCAGATACGCACCTACGCCATGCATCGGCGCGCCGAGTACGGCGTCGCGTCCCACTGGAAGTACAAGGAGAACCGTCGTAACGGCGTCAACACCGACCAGCTCGGTGACCTCGAGGACATGAACTGGGTCCGCCAGCTGCTCGACTGGCAGAGCGACGTCGAGGACCCCGGCGAGTTCCTCGAGTCGCTGCGGTTCGAGATCAACCGGGCCGAGGTCTACGTGTTCACGCCGCGCGGGGACGTCATCGCGCTTCCTGCCGGCGCGACCCCGGTCGACTTCGCCTACGCCGTCCACACCGAGGTCGGCCACCACACGATCGGCGCCCGGGTCAACGGCCGGCTCGTGCCGCTGGAGTCGACGCTCGACAACTCCGACGTCGTCGAGATCTTCACCTCCAAGGCCCCGACCGCGGGTCCGTCCCGCGACTGGCTCCAGTTCGTGAAGTCCCAGCGCGCCCGCTCCAAGATCAAGCAGTGGTTCACCAAGGAGCGCCGCGAGGAGGCGATCGAGCGCGGCAAGGACCAGATAGCCAAGCTCATGCGCAAGGAGGGCCAGTCACTCAAGCGGGTGCTGTCCCACGAGTCACTGACGCTGGCGGCCATGCACTTCCGGCTGGCGGACGTCTCGGCGCTCTACGCGGCGGTGGGGGAGAACAACCTCAGCGCCCAGGCCGTCGTACGCCGGGTGATCGAGCTGCACGGCGGCGAGGACGGAGCCCAGGAGGACCTGGCCGAGGCCGTCAGCATCACCGCGCCGCGAAGCCGGGCGAAGGTCTCGGCGCCGGGGGAGTCCGGGGTCATCGTCAAGGGCGCGCCGGACGTGTGGGTGAAGCTGGCCCGCTGCTGCACGCCTGTCCCCCCGGACGCGATCCTCGGCTTCGTCACCAAGGGCGGGGGCGTCTCGGTCCACCGCCGCGACTGCACCAATGCCGCCGAGCTCCAGCGTCAGCCCGAGCGCCTGCTCGACGTGGAGTGGGCGCCGACCGCGCACTCGACGTTCCTGGTCAACATCCAGGTGGAGGCGATCGACCGGGCCCGGCTGCTCTCCGACATCACCATGGTGTTGTCGGACGCCCACGTGAACATCCTCAGCGCCAGCCTGTCCACCACCCGCGACCGCGTCGCCAAGAGCCGCTTCACCTTCGAGATGGCCGAAGCCAAGCACCTCGACAACGTCCTCCGCGCCGTCCGCTCCGTCCCCGGCGTCTTCGACGCCTACCGGGTCACGCAGTAAGCGAGCATCGGGCTCAAGAGTAGTCGGCGGAGGCGCGCTGGGCGGTCTCGAGGAAGGCGCGGCGGGACGCGAGGTTCTCCTCGAGCTCGGTGACTCGCTTGTCGTCGCCGGCGGAGCGCGCCTTCTCGAGGTCCGACTCGACCTTGCCGATCGCGTCCTGGAGCTTGGCGACCATGTCGTCGGCCCGGGCGGACTTCTCCGGGTCGGTACGCCGCCACTTCTCCTCCTCGATGCCTCGGATGGCCTGTTCCACCGCACGCATCCGGTCCTCGAGGGGGCGGATCTGGTCGCGGGGCACCTTGCCGATGGCGTCCCAGCGCTCGGCGACGTCACGGATGGCGCGCTTGGCGGCGTCGACGTCGGTGACCGGCACCAGGGCCTCGGCCTCGAGCAGCAGCTTCTCCTTCGCCTCGGCGTTCGCCGCGAACTCGGAGTCCTGCGCGGCCATCGCCTCGTCGCGTGCGCCGAAGAACGTGTCCTGGGCGCCACGGAACCGCTTCCACAGCTCGTCCTCGACGTCACGCGGCGCCGGCCCGGCGGCCTTCCACTGCCGCATCAGGTCCCGGTAGGCGCCAGCGGTGGCCCCCCACTCGCGGGAGCCGGCCAGCGACTCGGCCTCCGTGACCAGACGCTGTTTGACGACCCGAGCGCCCTCCCGCTTCTCGTTCTGCTCGGCGAAGTGCGCCTTGCGGCGACGGGTGTACGACGTGCGCGCGCTCGAGAAGCGGCGCCAGAGCTGGTCGTCGGACGAGCGGTCGATGCGCGGCAGGGCCTTCCACTCGTCGAGCAGCTGTCGCAGCCGGTTCGCCCCGTTGCGCCAGTCGTTGCCCTCGGCCAGCTTCTCCGCCTCGCCGACCAGACGCTCCTTGTCGGTCTTCGCGGTCGCCACCCGTTCGGCCCGTTCGGCCCGGCGTGCCTGACGTTGCTGCGAGATCACGGGGAGCAGGGAGTCGAGCCTGCCCACGAGGCTGGTGAGGTCGCCGACGGCGTGCGCCTCGACGACCTGGGTCCGCAGGCTCCGGACCGACTCGGTCGCCTCGTCGGGTGACACCACCCCGGCGTTCACCCGCTGCTCGAGCAGGTGCACGTTGCCGGCGAGCTCGTCGTACCGCTTGGTGTAGAAGGCCAGAGCCTCGTCCGCCGACCCCTCCGGATACTGACCGACCGCGCGCTCCCCGTCGGCCGTTCGCACGAAGACCGTTCCGTCCTCGGCGACGCGTCCCCACTCGCTCGTCGTCACTTGGTTCACCTTCGGTCCGTCCTCGTCGCTCTGCCCGACCCTCTGCAACGCGCCCATGCTAGATGAGCGCTCGTCGGGGGCCCGCGCACCGATTCCGTCACGGTCGTGAGCGGTCGATAGTCTGCCGGGGTGCTGATCGCCGGCTTCCCTGCAGGCTCGTGGGCCGCGAACTGCTACGTCGTCGCGACCGGCCCCGCGGCCGAGTGCGTCGTGGTCGACCCGGGCCAGGACGCCGCGCCCGGCATCGCCGAGATCGTCCGGGAGCACCGCCTCAAGCCCGTCGCCGTGCTGCTCACCCATGGGCACCTCGACCACATGTGGTCGGTCACCCCGGTCGCCGGCGCATACCAGGCGACGGCGTGGATCCACCCCGCGGATCGGCACCTGCTCGTCGACCCGATGGCCGGGATCTCGCGCGACAGCGCCGCGACGCTGCTGGGTGGGCAGTACGAGTTCACCGAGCCGGACGACGTGGCCGAGCTGGCGGACGGCCAGCGCCTCGAGCTGGCCGGCCTCGAGGTGGTCGTGGACCACACACCCGGCCACACCAGGGGCTCGGTGAGCTTTCGGACGCCGTACGGCGAGGAGATCTCGCAGGTCATGTTCTCCGGCGACCTTCTGTTCGCCGGGTCGATCGGTCGCACCGACCTGCCCGGAGGCGACCACGCGACGATGCTTGCGACCCTGCGCCACAAGGTGCTGACCCTTCCCGACGACGTCGCCGTGCTGCCGGGCCACGGGCAGCAGACGTCCATCGGTCACGAGCGCGTCACCAACCCGTTCCTGCTCGACCTGGCTTCCGGCGAGACCGCCGGGCGCGTCGCCCGAGGACTCTGACCCATGGCCAAGCCCACGCCGCTCAGCGGCTTTCCCGAGCTGCTGCCCGCCGCCCGGACCGTGGAGCGCGAGGTGATCGCATCCCTGTCGCGCACGTTCGAGCTGCACGGCTTCGCCAACATCGAGACCCGGGTCGTCGAGCCGCTCGACCGGCTCGCCAAGGGCGGCGAGATCGACAAGGAGATCTACCTCGTACGCCGGCTGCAGGCGGAGGACTCAGCCGACACCGCCGACGCCACCGCGCCCGATCGTCAGCTGGGCCTCCACTTCGACCTCACCGTGCCCTTCGCCCGCTACGTGCTGGAGAACGCCGGTCACCTGGAGTTCCCGTTCCGGCGCTACCAGATCCAGCCCGCGTGGCGCGGCGAGCGACCCCAGGAGGGACGTTTCCGCCAGTTCACCCAGGCCGACATCGACATCGTCGGCAAGGACGATCTGCCGTTCCACCACGACGTCGAGGTGATGCGGGTGATGGTGCAGGCCCTCGGCGACCTGCCGTTGCCCCGGCTCTCGTTCCAGCTCAACAACCGCAAGCTGATCCAGGGGTTCTACCGCGGCCTGGGGATCCCAGACGTCACCTCGGCGATCCGACAGATCGACAAGCTCGACAAGCTCCCGTCGGAGACCGTCGCCGACCTGCTCGTGGAGAATGCCGGCGCCACGGCCGAGCAGGCTGGTCGCTGCCTCGAGCTCGCCACCATCCGGATCTCCGACCACTCGCTGGTCGAGCGCGTGCAGGCACTCGGCGTGAGCGACGAGCTGCTGAACCGCGGTCTGGCCGAGCTCGCCTCCGTGATCGAGGGCTGCGCCGACGCCGTGGCCGCAACGAACGGCCGGGTGAGCGTCGAGGCCAACCTCCGCATCGCACGCGGCCTCGACTACTACACCGGCACGGTGGTCGAGATCTTCATGGAGGGCTACGAGCGGCTGAAGTCCGTCGGAGGTGGCGGACGGTACGACGCGCTCGCCGACGACGGCCGCACGACGTACCCGGGGGTCGGCATCTCCTTCGGCATCTCACGCACCCTCGTCCCGCTGATCTCCGATGGGGTCCTGACCGGGAGCCGCCCGGTCCCGAGCGCCGTCCTGGTCGCCCTGGCCGACGAGGTGAGCCGCCCGGAGAGCGAACACGTCGCCGAGGCGCTCCGCGGTCGCGGCATCGCCTGCGAGGTCGCGCCGAGCCCGCAGAAGTACGGCCGGCAGATCAGGTACGCCGAGCGGCGTGGCATCCCGTTCGTGTGGTTCCCCGCCGGCGCGACCCACGACTCCGACCAGGTCAAGGACATCCGCTCGGGCGACCAGGTCGACGCCGACGCTGCCACCTGGAGCCCGCCAGACGCAGACCTGAGGCCCGGGATCGTGGTCTCGGCGACCGACGAGACGAGCTCGACCGACGAGAGGCAGAAGCAGTGATCCGCACGCACGACGCCGGAACCCTCACCGCCGCCGACGAGGGGACCCGGGTGACCCTTGCCGGCTGGGTGGCCCGGCGGCGCGACCACGGGGGAGTGGCGTTCATCGACCTCCGGGAGGCCAGCGGAGTCGCGCAGGTCGTGATCCGCGACGAGGACGTCGCGCACAGCCTGCGTGGCGAGTACTGCCTCGAGATCACCGGGACGGTCCGCCGGCGCCCCGAAGGCAATGCCAACCCGAGCATCCCGACCGGCGAGATCGAGGTGATCGCCGACGAGGTGGAGGTACTCAACCCCAGCGCGGTGCTGCCGTTCCCGATCGACGACGCCGGCGCGCAGAAGGGCGGCGAGGTGGGCGAGGAGGCCCGGCTCCGCTACCGCTACCTCGACCTTCGCCGCGCCGGCCCGGCCTCGGCGATCCGGCTGCGGAGCAAGGTCAACAAGGCCGCTCGCGAGGTGCTCGACACCCACGGCTTCGTCGAGATCGAGACCCCGACCCTGACCAGGTCGACCCCTGAGGGCGCCCGCGACTTCCTGGTGCCGGCGCGGCTCCAACCGGGCAGCTGGTACGCCCTGCCCCAGAGCCCCCAGCTCTTCAAGCAGCTGCTGATGGTGGCCGGCATGGAGCGCTACTACCAGATCGCGCGCTGCTACCGCGACGAGGACTTCCGGGCCGACCGGCAGCCGGAGTTCACCCAGCTCGACATCGAGATGAGCTTCGTCGACCAGGACGACGTCATCGCCGTCGCCGAGGACGTCCTGGTCGCCCTCTGGAAGCTGGTCGGGTACGACGTGCCGACACCCCTGCCACGGATGACGTACGCCGAGACGATGGCCAGGTTCGGCACCGACAAGCCCGACCTGCGCATGGGACAGGAGCTCGTCGACTGCACGACGTACTTCTCCGAGACCGGGTTCCGCGTCTTCCAGGCGCCGTACGTCGGTGCCGTCGTCATGCCCGGCGGCGCCGACCAGCCGCGCCGTCAGTTCGACGCCTGGCAGGACTGGGCCAAGCAGCGGGGGGCCCGCGGGCTCGCGTACGTGACGATCGGCGAGGACGGCGAGCTCGGCGGTCCGGTCGCGAAGAACCTCACCGAGACGGAGCGGGCGGGACTGGCCGACCACACCGGCGCGAAGAAGGGTGACTGCATCTTCTTCGCCGCCGGGCCGGCCAAGTCGAGCCGGGCCCTGCTCGGCGCCGCCCGGCTCGAGATCGGCCGCCGCGGCGGGCTGATCGACGAGCAAGCCTGGAGCTTCCTGTGGGTCGTGGACGCGCCGTTGTTCGAGCCGGCCGACGAGGCGACCGCGGCCGGCGACGTCGCGGTCGGCAGCGGCGCCTGGACCGCTGTCCACCACGCCTTCACGTCGCCCCAGGATCTCGAGACCTTCGATCGCGACCCCGGGGGCGCGCTCGCGTGGGCCTACGACATCGTCTGCAACGGCAACGAGATCGGGGGCGGATCCATCCGTATCCACCGCGCCGACGTCCAGCAGCGCGTCTTCGCGGTGATGGGGCTGGGCGAGGAGGAGGCGCAGGAGAAGTTCGGCTTCCTCCTGGACGCGTTCGCTTATGGCGCACCGCCGCACGGCGGCATCGCGTTCGGCTGGGACCGGATCGTCGCCCTGTTGGCAGGTGCGGAGTCGATCCGTGACGTGATCGCGTTCCCGAAGTCCGGTGGCGGTTTCGACCCGCTCACCGGAGCTCCCGCCCCCATCACCGCAGATCAGCGCAGGGAGAGCGGCGTGGATGCATCGTTGGAACGGTCCAAATCCCGAGACTGAATCGTTACCTCGTGGGGCGTAGAAATCGCTTGACGGTCATCTAGAGTCCATCCCGGTCCAGATGCCGTGACGTGCCTCACCCGGAAGCGAACGCGCTGGGCGCGCGGCCACGGACGAACTTCTTGGCGCAGGAGAGGACGACATGGGCATCAGTGCGACTGAGCTTGGTGAGGTCGAAGTCCAGCAGGGCGGCGAACAAGCCCCTGAAGGCAAGAAGCTCGCCGGCAGGTCGCCGACCCAGATCGCACTGGACCGGCTCCGCAAGGACAAGCTGGCGGTGGTCTGCACGATCATCGTCGTCGTCATGGTCCTGGCCGCGATCCTGGCGCCGGTGATCAGCAAGATCCTGCACATCTATCCGACCGCCGAGACCATCCCGTACCAGCCGTACAACGTGTTGGACTTCTACGGCAACCAGCTGCCGATCAAGGGCCCGCCTGACCACGGCTTCTGGGCGGCCCACCCCCTCGGGCTCGCGCCCTCGACCGCTGTGGACAACCTGTCGAACCTGCTCTACGGGCTGCGGACCGACCTCCTGATCGCGAGCGTCGCCACGGTGCTGAGCATCGGCATCGGCGTCGTGCTCGGACTCGTTGCCGGGTTCTCGCGCGGCTGGCTCGACCGGATCATCATGTTCGTCACCGACCTCTTCTTGTCCTTCCCCTTCCTCCTCGGTGCGCTGGCCATGGCCCCGATCATCGTCGAGCGCTTCGGCAAGGGGGACAACCTGGCCAGGCTGGCCAAGGCGCAGCTGATCTCCTTGATCATCATCCTGACCGTCTTCGGCTGGATGGGCATGACCCGACTGATCCGCGGGCAGGTGCTCTCGCTGCGCGAACGCGAGTTCGTGCAGGCGGCCCAGGTGATGGGCGTGTCGACCCGGCGCATCCTCTTCAAGGAGCTGCTGCCCAACCTGGTGGCCCCCATCGTCGTCGCCACCTCGCTCGCGCTTCCCGGCCTGGTCACGGCGGAGGCGGGCCTGTCGTTCCTCGGGATCGGCATCACCGGGTATCCCTCACTCGGCCAGACGATCGCGCTCGCCCAGAGCTACTGGCAGACCTATCCGCTGTACCTCTGGGCGCCGGTCCTCACGATCACCGTCCTGGTGGTCACCCTCAACCTCGTCGGCGACTCCATCCGGGACGCCTTCGACCCAAGAACTCGCCGGTGATCGATCACCGGGAGGAATGAAGAACCACGGAAAGGGTGGGCTATGCGGTTCAAATCACCGTTGATTGCCATCTCCGCGGTTGCTGTGCTGGCTCTGAGCGCCTGTGGCGGCTCCGGGTCATCCAGCGGCAACGCGGAACAGAACCAACAGAACGAGAACCTCGGAAACACCGGTAACGGTCAGTGTGCGGACTGCAAGGGTCCGGTCACCATCTCCGGTGCCCAGAAGGGCGGCATGGTCACGGTGCTGACCAACACCGGTCTGACCACGACCATCGATCCGAGCGAGATCTACTACACCGACGTGGTCGGTGTCTTCAGCGGCCTGATCGGCCGGTCGCTGACGCAGTACAAGTACGACCCCAAGACCAAGAACATGATCCTGGTCCCCGACCTGGCGACCGACCTCGGTCACCACAACGACAACTACACCAAGTGGACCTTCACGATCCGCGACGGTGTCAAGTGGGGCGAGAACGGCCAGCCGGTGACGGCCAAGGACGTGGCCTTCGTCATGCTGCGGTGCATTGACTCCGCGACGTTCCCGACCGGCGCCTGCCAGTAATACGACAAAGTGTTCTACTTG
>JAICSC010000128.1 GCA_025937085.1 Nocardioides sp. | reverse complement strand
GTCAGGTCGGGGCCGTGCTCCAGCAGCACCCGCAGGTGGTCGACGGCCCGGAAGCCCTCGGTCTCCCCGTCGTGCCCCAGGTTCAGGACCAGCACCACGTGGGCGTGGGTCTCGGTCAGGGCCTCGCGCAGCGCCGGAACCATCAGGTGCACCAGTACGGACGTGAACCAGGAGCCGGGTCCGAGCACCACCATGTCCGCTGTGCGGACGGCCTCTGCGGCCTCCGGGCAGGGTTGCGGGTCGTCGGGGAGCAGCGAGATCGACTCGATCGCACCGGCGGACTTCGCCACCGCGACCTGGCCGCGCACCGTCGAAAGGGCATCCGGGTCGCTCGGGTCGAGACCGCGAACGCGGGCAGAGATGTCGAGCGGTGTGAGCGCCATCGGCAGCACCCGGCCGCGCGCCCCCAGCAGCCGGCCCACCCAGTCGAGCGCGGTGACGTGGTCGCCCAGCAGCTCCCAGAGGGAGACGATCAGGAGGTTGCCGGTGACGTGGCCCCTCATCTCACCGGTGCCCGCGAAGCGGTGCTGGAGCACGCGGGCCCAGGTCTCGCCCCACTCGTCGTCGCCACACAGGGCGGCGAGCGCCATCCGAAGGTCGCCGGGCGGCAGCACGCCGAACTCCGACCGGAGCCGGCCGGACGAGCCGCCGTCGTCCGCCACGGTCACGACCGCGGTGAGGTCCACCGGAAGGTGCCGCAGGGCCGACAGCGAGGCGTGCAGCCCGTGGCCGCCACCCAGCGCGGTGACCCGCTGCGGGGACTCCGTCACGTCACTCCCGCCCGAGGTCACGGTGGACGGTGCCGACGTCGTAACCGGCCTCCCGCATCTGTCGGGCGATCTCCTCGGTCATCGCGACGCTGCGGTGCTTGCCGCCGGTGCAGCCGACGGCAATGGACATGAAGCGCTTGCCCTCGCGGAGGTAGCCCTTCGCCACGCCGGCGAGCAGCTCGACGTACCGGTCCACGAACTCGCGGGCGCCCTCCTGCTCGAGGACGTAGTCGCTGACCTCGGCGGCCCGGCCGGTCTTCCCGCGGAGCTGGGGCACCCAATAGGGGTTCGGCAGGAACCGCATGTCAGCGACATAGTCGGCGTCGACCGGGATGCCGTACTTGAACCCGAAGCTGATCACGGTCACCTTCAGCCGGGTCGTGTCGGGGGTGCCGAACGACTCCGCGATCCGGTCGGTGAGCTGGTGGACGTTGAGGTCGGAGGTGTCGATCACCAGGTCGGCGTTCGCCCGGAGGTTGGCCAGCACGACGCGCTCGCGGTGCAGCCCGTCGATCAGCCGGCCGCTGGCCTGCAGCGGGTGAGGTCGGCGCGCGGCCTCCTGACGGCGTACCAGCACGTCGTCCGTCGCGTCGAGGAAGAGCAGTGTGGTGTCACGCCCGACCGCGTGCTGGGCGAGATTGGCCTGGAGCGAGTCGAAGAAGGCCCCGGAGCGTACGTCGACCACCACCGCGATCGGCTGGCTGGTGCCGCGACTCTCGTCGACGAGCCGCACCACGTCGCGCAGGAGCGAGGGCGGCAGGTTGTCGACGACGTAGAAGCCGAGGTCCTCCAGCTCCTTGGCCGCGGTGCTGCGGCCGGCGCCGGTCATCCCGGTGACGACGACGACCTCGCCGCTGTGCTCGTCGGGCACTGCGGATATCGGGGAGATGGGCTCGACCATCAGTCCTCCTGGATCTCGCCGGTGGCCGTGTTCACGCTCTGCCGGCCAGTCTGGCCGCCTGCGCGCTCGATCGCATCCTTGATGGCGGCCGCGGTGCGCGGGCCGATGCCCGGGACCTGGGCGATCTCGCCGACCTCGGCGACCCGGAGCTTCTTCAGTGAGCCGAAGTGCTTGACCAGGGTCTTCCGGCGTACCTCACCGAGTCCGGGGACGTCGTCGAGCAGGCTCTCGACCATCGACTTCGACCGTCGCGAGCGGTGGTGGGTGATCGCGAACCGGTGTGCCTCGTCGCGGACCCGCTGGAGGAGATAGAGCCCCTCGGAGGTGCGAGCGAAGATCACCGGGTCCTCCTGCTCGGGCAGCCAGACCTCCTCGAGCCGCTTGGCGAGGCCACACACGGGGATGTCGACGACCCCCAGCTCGCGCATCGCCGCCTGGGCGGCCGCGACCTGTGGCGGACCTCCGTCGACGACGACGAGTCCCGGCGCGTAGGCGAACTTCCGAGGGCGGCCGGTCTCGGGGTCGACCAGCATCGGTCCCGATTCGTCACCGGTTCCTGAGGAGGCGAGGGACGAGCCGTCTCGAAGGGCGCTGGATCTGGCCTGCTCGTCGAGCATCCGGCGGAACCGGCGGGTGATCACCTCGTGCATCGAGGCGACGTCGTTCTGCCCCTGGACACCCCTGATCACGAACCGGCGGTACTCGCTCTTCCGTGGCAGGCCGTCCTCGAAGACGACCATGCTGGCCACGACCTCGGTGCCCTGGAGGTTGGAGATGTCGTAGCACTCGATCCGCAGCGGCGCCTCGTCGAGGCCGAGGTGCTGCTGGATCTCCTCCAGGGCCCGGTTGCGGGACGTCAGATCCGTGCCCCGCTTGGTCTTGTGCATCATCAGGGCCTGGCCGGCGTTGCGGGCGACCGTCTCCTGAAGCGTGCGCTTGTCGCCCCTCTGGGGGATCCGGATCCGCACCCGGCTCCCCCGGCGCTCGGACAGCAGCTCCTCGAACACCTCGTGCTCGGGCGGGAGGGCCGGGACCAGGATCTCGCGGGGTACGGCCCCCTCATCACGGTCGTCGGCACCGGCGTACAGCTGGAGGAGGAACTGCTCGACCAGCTCCGGTGTGCCGCCCTCCTCCACGCGGTCGGCGACCCAGCCGCGCTGCCCGCGGATGCGGCCGCCCCGCACGTAGAAGATCTGCACGGCGACCTCGAGCGGGTCCTCCGCCAGTGCGATCACGTCGGCGTCGGTGCCGTCGCCGAGCACCACCGCCTGCTTCTCCAGGGCCTTCTCGACGGCACCCAGGTCGTCACGGAGCCGCGCGGCGCGCTCGAAGTCGAGCTCCTCGGACGCGGCGTACATCTCGTCGCGGATCCGTTTGACGAACGTGTTCGTGTGCCCGGCCATGAAGTCGCAGAAGTCGTCGACGATCGCCCGATGGTCCTCGGCCGAGATGTTCCCCACGCACGGGGCCGAGCACTTGTCGATGTAGCCGAGCAGGCAGGGGCGCCCGATCTGGCCGGAGCGCTTGAAGACACCGTTCGAGCAGGAGCGCATCGGGAAGACCCGCAGCAGCTGGTCGACGGTCTCGCGGATCGCCCAGGCGTGGCTGTAGGGGCCGAAGTACCTGGTGCCCTTCTTCTTGGCTCCGCGGCCGACCATGACCCGCGGGAACTCCTCGCCCACCGTGACGGCGAGCCACGGGTAGGACTTGTCGTCGCGGTACTTCACGTTGTAGCGCGGGTCGAACTCCTTGATCCAGCTGTACTCCAGCTGGAGCGCCTCCACCTCGGTGTTGACGACGGTCCACTCGACCCCGGCCGCCGAGGTCACCATCGCGGCCGTCCGGGAGTGGAGGTTGCCGATGTCCTGGAAGTACGACGACAGCCGGGCGCGGAGGTTCTTCGCCTTCCCGACATAGATCACCCGCCCCCGGGCGTCGCGGAACTTGTAGACCCCCGGCTGGGTCGGGATCTCCCCCGTCTTGGGACGGTAGGACGCCGGGTTCGCCACGCTTCAACCCTACGGGCCGACTCCGACACCGGCCCCCACACCGACTCCGAAACCCGAGTGGGCACCCGATGCGACAGTGAGGACGGTGGCCAGGGTCGGGTCGGCGGCGTAGGCGATCCGGGCGCCCTGGTCTCTCGCGGCCCGCAGTGCGTCCTGAGCTTCGCGGGTGATCCGCTCGCCCGGCGCCAGCACCGGGACGCCGGGCGGGTACGGCGCGACCACCTCGGCGCAGACACGTTCCGCCGCCGCCTCCCACGGCACCGGCTCGCGATCGGCGAAGAAGGCCTCGCGCGGCGTGAGCACCTGCTCGGCGGCGAGCGCCCAGGCGGCGTGCGCCGAGACCGGGCGGGGCTCGCCACGGCCCTGCTCGATCGCGGCTGCCAGAGCACGCGCGAGATCGGCGACCGCCTGCTCGTCGTCGGCCACGGTCACCATCGGCACCAGCAGGTCGCGGTCGGCCATCTCAAGGGCGAAGCCCTGACCCGTCAGGTCCTGGTCGACCGCGAGGCCATCTGCGCCGGTGCCGGCCAGGAGGAGCACCAGCTTGGCGCCGTCGAAGGCTCCCAGGCCCGTCCCGTCGGGTACGACGAGGCCCGGGACCGCGCGCAGGACATCGCGTGCGCGGCGGGCCCGCTCCAGCAGGGCACCGGTCAGCTGCTCGCCGCGGGCGGCCATCAGCGCCATCGCAGCGTCGACCCCCGCGAGGATCGCGCCCGACGGTGAGGTCGTGGCCGTCGCTTCCATCGCGCGGTCGAGGCGTTCGGGGTCGAGGCGCCGGGTGCGGGCCAGGACGACCGCCCCCTGGTTGAGCGCCGGCAGGGTCTTGTGCGCGCTGGCGACCACGGCGTCGGCACCCGCCGCGAACGGGTGCGGCGGCAGGTCGGGGTGGCTGCCCAGGTGGGCACCCCACGCGGCGTCCACGACCAGCGGCACCCCGGCGGCGCGGGTCACGTCGCTGAGCGCGCTCACGTCGGCGCACGTCCCGACGTACGACGGGCTGGTGACGACCACTGCACATGCGTCGGGATGCCGCTGGAGCGCTTCGGCCACGGTCGACGGCTCGATCCCCAGTGGCAGACCGGTCTCCCGGTGGATCGGTGGGCGCACCCACACCGGCCGCAACCCTGCCAGCACGAGACCGAGCAGGACCGAACGGTGCGAGGTGCGGTCCACGACCACCGAGTCCCCGGGCCGGCCGACCGCCATCAGCAGGGCCTGGTTGCCGTGTGTGGAACCGCCGACCGAGTAGCGGCACCAGTCGGCGCCGAAGCGCTCGGCGGTGCGGGCCTCGGCACGGCGTACCAACGCGTCCGCCTCGCGGACCGGTGCGAGACCGCCGTACAGCGGGACGTCACCGGCCACGATCTCCCCGATCAGGTCGAGGTGGTGCTTGTGGCCCGGAATCGTGAACGGCCGCAGCTCGCCCGATCCGAGTCGTCGCCGCGCCTCGACCCATGCTCTCCACAACGGCGCCTCATCGAGCCGGTCCGGGTCCACGCCCGGATGCTCCCACGTCAGGATCCGGCGGATCTCCGCGGCGTACCCCGGACCAGCGGACCCGCGGGATGGATCGGTCCGGACCCGCCTTCCCCGGCTTCAGGTGCGGACGGGCCAGCGCAACCACCCCCCTCTGTCCGGCTAGTGCGTCGCAGCCCGGTTCACCGTGCGTCCACGAGCGACCGGAGGTAGTCCTCCATCTTGTCCCAGCTGTCTTCCTGGCCGTCGGTCCTGGTCATGTGGTCACGGCAGGCTTGGTCTCGGAACGCGAGGGCCATCCGCACCGTCGTCACTCCACCGGTCTCCTGCAGTTCCACGGTCTCGACGGCCTCTGCGTCGGGCCATCCTTCGAACAGCCAGGTGTCGACGATCCGGGTCGGCCGTTCGATCTCCAGGTAGGTCCCCCGGAACGAGCACTCGGTGCCGTCACCGGTCACGAAGACCATGTGGTACTCACCGCCGACACGCAGGTCGATCGAGCACACCGTCATCGTATCCTCGAAGGGAGGAAACCAGTGGCGCACGTGCTCAGCCCGGATCAGGGTCGGTCAGGACGTCGAAGACGAGGCCGATCGGAGCGTCGAACTGTCGCGTGGTGACGATCTCTAGGGCGCTCGGATACTCGATGAGCGCGGACCCGTGCCGATGCGGTGTCACTGCTGTTCTCCTTGTCGTTGAAGCTCTTGGAGGTAGTCGTCCATCCGGTCCAGGCGGTCGTTCATCGCCTGCTCGTACTTCGCCACCCAGTCCTGCATGGGTCGGAGGCGTTCTGGATCCAGGCGGTAGAGCCGGCGGCGGCCCTCCGCCCGGCAGCTGACCAGTCCCACCTCGCTGAGCACCCGTAGGTGCTTCGAAACCTGGGGCTGGGTCATCGAGAGGTCCTCCACGATCGCCCCGACCGGCTTCTCGCCGGCGATCAGCACGTCCAGGATCTCGCGTCGGTGAACGTCGGCGACCGCGTTGAAGACATCCGAGGTCGTCGCTGCACGGGCCATCCGTCACATATATGCCGTTATCGGCATGCGTCAAGCCGGTCGTGGGCATTCAGTGTTGCGGCGGGTCCGAGAAGGTGACGTGGACTCGCTCGAACCCCTTGTGTCGTTGGGCTCGGGCGTACTCGCGGTAGACCTTCCGGTCCGCGTCGGTGAGCTCGACGGCGTCGGTGAACGGAGTCAGGAGGGCCCGAGGGTAGAGGCGCTTGCCGAGGACGACGTTCGTCTCGAGCCCCAACACGGCGATCACGCTCGCGAGGTAGAGGAGTGCGACGAGTCCGAGTACGACGGCGAACACTCCGTTCATCTCACTGGCGTGCGCAATCACGTGGGAGACGTAGACCCCGCCCACCATCTGCAGGAGCTGCCACAGCACCGCGATGACGGCCGCGCCGGGGAACACATCGCGCAGTCGTTCCTGCTGCGGTGTCGACCAGTGCATCATCAGGGCCAGGACCCCGGTGGTGACGACCACGGTGACAGCGACGACCAGCCAGTGGACCCCACCGTTCAGATCGCTGCCGAAGATCTCCACATGGCTGGAGACACTGGTGAGGACGGCGATCAGTGCCAACGCCAGCCCGGCCACCACCAGCCAGGCCAGGCTTCGCAACCGGCTCAGGATCGGGTTGAGCCTGCTGTTCCGGGGAATCGCCCAGGCGACGTTGATCGCGTTCTGTGCGGCCTGAGCCAGGCCGATGGCGCCGTACGTAGCAGCGCCGATCCCCACCACCACGGCGGTCACGCTGCCCTGGATACCGCCGGGTCGACCGAGCTGATCGCCGACGATCGGGAACTGCGCCAGCGCCGACGACAGGATCTCTCGCTCGAGCGCGGGATGGCCTTGGAGCACGAACCCGAGCACCGAGGACGCCAGCAGCAACAGCGGGAGGATCGCGACGAAGGCGTAGTGAGTCAGCACCGCCGCGAGGTACCCGCCTTGGTCGTCGAAGAACTTGTAGACGATCCCGATCGGGACTCCGAGGAGGGGCCGCTGCCGTTGCATGGCATCGACCTCGTTCAAGCGCGACCGCGCCCGATCCGACTTGCCTTGCGCCTGCAGCGACGCCGCCATGGTTCCCCCTGTCCGCTACCCGGTCCGTACCCTCGAGCGCACCCTCCACGCGCTCCCCCGAACGACCTGGAGATCACCCGTGTCAGCGCACGGTCGTCAGCGTTTCGTCAGCGCGCTTTTCAGCGGTTCGGGCCCGATGTCGTATTCGAGCTCGGTGGATCGACTTACAGGTGACAAGGAAGCAGTCCGTCGACCGGAGCCAAGAAGAAGCGATGACCATGATCCTGTCCCGATCCACCACCACCAGCCCCGCCCGCACCTTCGGTCGGACGCATCGAGTCGATCTGCTCGACCAGCTCTCCCCACGCGAGCTGGAGGTGCTCGCGCTGATGGCCCAGGGCAGGTCGAACCGCGCCATCGGCGAGCAGCTCACGGTGGAGCTCAAGACTGTCGAGACTCATGTCAGCCGTCTCTTCACCAAGCTCGGGCTCGGCCTGGACCGGTACGAGAACCGTCGCGTCCTCGCGGTGCTCACGTTCCTCGGACGCGAGAGGACCGATGCAGGCGGCCTGATTCGGGTCCCAGCAGGTGCGGGATGAGCGCACTCTTGTCCCAGTCGTGACGTTGGTGGTGTCCGACAGGTCGCGTCAGGCGAGGGCGTGCTGCCGCCCCACGTCCGGCGAGCGAGGGAACGGCGCGGAATCAAGTAGCGATCAGTCAGGCCCAGACAACTCATGCCCAGACGATGTTCTTCCCCTCGACCCTGACAGCCACCCTCGGGAGGGGCGGGATCGAGCCGGCCGGCGAACCGCTCGGACCGGCGACATTGGCGCCGTCGGTGATGGCGAACTGACTGCCGTGGCAGCCGCAGTTGATGGTCCCGCCGGCGACACCGCTCAGGAGGCAGCCCTGGTGGGTGCAGGTGGCCGAGAAGCCCTCGAAGGTGGACTTGTCGGGCCGCGTCACGACGACGTCGTGGTCGGGAACCACGACCCCGCCGCCCACCGGGACGTCGGCGGTGGCCACCAGCACGTCGCCCGGAGAACCGTGCGGGGAGCCTGCAGCACCGCCGGCCCCCCCGATGCCGCAGGCGGCGAGAAGCGGCAGGCTCAGTCCGCCGACGGCAACACCCGTGAGGGCGCCGCGCCGGGTGACGGCCGGGTCGGTCACGCATGCTCCTGTGGTGGCGGGTTCTCGACGCTAGCCGGGTCGGCTGAGTATTCGCTGTGGACGACGGCGGGACTAGCGCGAGCCGGCGGAGGCCCGGCCGCCCGCCAGCAGGGGCGCGAGGAACTGGCCGGTGTAGCTGTCCGGGTCGGCCGCCACCTTCTCCGGGGTGCCCTCGGAGATGACCATCCCGCCGCGGGAGCCACCCTCGGGTCCCATGTCGATGATCCAGTCGGAGGTCTTGATCACGTCGAGGTTGTGCTCGATCACCAGCACCGTGTTGCCCTTGTCGACGAGGCTGGACAGCACCCCCAGGAGCTTGCGGATGTCCTCGAAGTGCAGCCCGGTCGTCGGCTCGTCGAGGACGTAGACGGTGCGGCCGGTCGAGCGCTTCTGCAGCTCGCTGGACAGCTTCACCCGCTGTGCCTCCCCGCCGGACAGGGTGGTCGCGGGCTGCCCGAGCCGGACGTAGCCCAGACCCACCTCGCACAGGGTGACCATGTGCCGCGCGATCGCCGGCACCGCCGCGAAGAACTCCGCGGCCTCCTCGATCGGCATGTCGAGCACCTCGGCGATGGTCTTGCCCTTGTAGTGGACCTCGAGCGTCTCGCGGTTGTAGCGGGCCCCGTGGCAGACCTCGCAGGGGACGTAGACGTCGGGCAGGAAGTTCATCTCGAT
>JAICSC010000204.1 GCA_025937085.1 Nocardioides sp. | reverse complement strand
GTGATGGGTTCGTTCGCGGCCGATCACGTCGTGCGCGACCGAGCTGCCCTGGCGCGCGCCGTCACGCTGGCGGTCGAGGTCGGGCGGGACGGACACCTGGTCACGATCGGGATCGAGCCGACACGTCCCTCGACGGCCTTCTGCTACCTGCGCCAAGGGGCCCCGCTCGAGGGACATCCCGGCGCGTACGTCGTCGAGGAGTTCGTCGAGAAGCCGGGCCCCGACCTGGCCGCGGCGTACGTCGAGTCCGGGCGGTACCGCTGGAACGCGGGCATGTTCGTGGCCCGCCCGAGCGTTCTGCTCGACCTTCTGGCCACGTGGCACCCCGCCCTCGCCGCCGGCCTCCGCACGGTGGCGGCCGACCCCGGTCGGCTGGATCAGATCTGGCCGACGCTCGACCGGATCGCGATCGACCATGCCGTTGCCGAGCCCGCCGCCGCCGAGGGCCTGGTCGCCACCATCCCGGCCGACCTCGGCTGGGACGACATCGGCGACTTCCACTCCATCGCGGACGCGCTAGGGGCCGGCGGTGTGCAGGTGCTGGGGGACGGCAGCCGCGTGCTGTCCGAGGCGAGCACCGGGCTCGTCGTACCCGAGGGGAGACGGCTGGTGGCACTGGTGGGCGTCGACGACGTCGTCGTGGTCGACACTCCCGACGCCCTTCTGGTCACGACGCGCGACCGTGCCCAGGACGTGAAGGCGCTGGTCGACCGCATCCGCGAGACCGGCCGCGACGAGGTGCTGTGAACGACGGGCGCGCCCTCCCGGAGGCGGGGGGAGCACCCACGCGGTCACATGCCGTTGGGCTCGGGTGAGTCGCTGAACGGGTAGTCGGTCATGAACGTCTTGAGCGCGGCACCCGAGACCGACGAGCAGTACTGCCAGACGCCCACCTGCCGGGCGTTGCCGGCCGCGGCGTTCTCCACGCCGCCGACCGACCAGTGCGTGAGGGCGATGTGCCGGCCGTCGGGGAACGGCTTGCCGTCGTCGGACGTCCAGGGCACCGCCTTGAACTTGTCGCGTAGGTCGCTGGTGCCTGCGTACTTGCCCGCGATGGCGCGGATCTGGCTCATCTGGTCGCTGTCGCCGGACACGCTGTCGTCGTACCAGAGGATCGTGTACCCGTGCTCCTCGTTGTGGACCAGGGTGCCGAGCGCCGGGCGGTCCTGTGAGGTGTAGAACTTCCGGCCCATCGGGTCGGGGTCGATGTAGTGCTTGCCGTACGCCGGCGGTGACTGGGAGTAGGTGACCGGGGACCCGTTGGGGAGGTGCTGCTGGTTGCCCGCGGCCGGCTTGGTGATCGGCCTCTGGCAGCTGCCGGCAGGGGCGCCGATCTGGTCGAGCGGCTTGTCGGCGTACTTGGCCGTGCGGAAGTGGTCGACCACCGGGCCCCAGGCCGCGGCCACGATGATGCCGACGGCCACCAGCAGGCAGACGACGACGATCCCCAGGCCGCGACGGCGTTCGGCCGCCTTCTGCCGCGCGCGCAGCTGCTCGGCGACCTTCTGGCGCTCGGTGCGTACGTTCCGCGACGACTTGGACGACTTGGCCATGGCTGTGCAGCGATCCCTCTTCGTTCAGGCCGGGTGGGTGCGGAGAGTCTACGGAGTGGCGGGCCGCAGCCGAACTCGCGACACCGCGTCCGTGGCGACCTCCCAGCCGTGGGCGTACGCCGCGACCTCGACGACCCATCGGGCCCGGCCCTCGGCGGTGGTGATCTCGACCGCCCCGGGCATGACGGACACCTCGGCGCCGACGGGGCCGGTGAGCGCGCCGGTGAGCAGACCGGTGAGCAGCCCGGCCAGCTCCTCGGGCTCCGCCGGCGTGCCGAAGACGGACCGGTCCCCGGACGACCCCCGCAACGCGGCGACCACCGCCTCGCGCGAACCGAGACCGAACAGGTCGGCTTCCTGGGGCCGCAGCAGCCCAGCCGCACCGGGGCCCTCGTCACCGGGTGGGAGCACCAGGTCGGCGCGCCCGCGCACGACGACGAACGGGCGCCGGCCGAGCTTTCCGGCCGCGAGCTCCGCGGCTCCGGCCAGCTCGTCGGCCACCGCCGGCGCCGTGACGACGAGGACGTTGCCGTACGGATCGACACGACCGGCGTGGTCGTCGAGCACCCGCAGGCCGGCGGCACCGATCGCGATGTCGGTCTGTCCTTCGCGCCAGGGGCGGCCGGCGGTGTCGGTCACCAGGACCGCCACGTTGACGCTGCTCCGCTCAGCGATCGCGGACCGGAGGTTGCGGGCGGTGCGGTCCGGGTCCTCAGGCAGGAGGAGGACGTGCCCCGCCTCGACGTTCGAGGCGTCGACGCCGGCGGCCGCCAAAGTCAGACCGAGTCGGTTGACCACGATGTCGAGGCTGCCGCGGCGGGCCACCAGGCGCCTGGTCTCCTGGACGATCGCCTCGGCCCGGTCGATGACCACGACCCGGCCCTCCGCCTTGCTCACGACCTTGCTGGTCACGCACACGACGTCGCCCTCGACCAGGTCAGCCCCAGAACCGGCCAGCAGGTGCTCGGCGAGGTCGTCGCCGCGGCGTACCTCGCCGATCCCGTCGGGCGCCCAGAGGGTGATCACGGAGCGTCTCGGAGCATCTCGGGCGATCTCGCTCACGAGACCAGCGACACCGCGGCCGCTGCCATCGCGGCCGTCGCCTCGTCCGAGGTCATCAGCAGCGGCACCGCCGCGCAGGCGATCCCGGCCCTGCGCACCCGCTCCACGTCGGCCTCGTCGGTGACGTCGACCAGCCAGCCGTCGAGCACGCCGCCCGTCCGATCACCGGTCCGGGCGCCGTAGTGCAGCGCTACCGCTGCGGCTCCCACCTCGACGCCGATCGAGGTCAGCATCTGGTGGGCCATGCCGCGGACGTGGGTGCCGCCGATGATCGGAGAGAGCCCCACGACCGGCGCCCTCGTCGCGGTCACGGCCTCCCGGACCCGCGGGACGCCGAGGATCGTGCCGACACTCACCACCGGGTTGCTCGGCGGTACGACGACCAGGTCGGCCTCGGTGATCGCGTCGATCACGCCCGGGCCGGGGGAGGAGTCCTCCAGGCCGACCACGACCACGGCCTCGGCCGGCACAGCGGCGTGCAGCCGCACCCAGTACTCCTGGAAGTGCACGACCCGGCGCCCGCTCGGTGAGTCGGGGTCGGCGATCGCGACGTGGGTCTCCACCCGGTCGTCGGTCATCGGCAGCAGACGGACCGCCTGCCCGTGCGTGGGTGTGAGCCAGCGTCGGCAGAGCGCCTCGGTGACCTGCGAGAGCGGGTAGCCGGCGTCGAGCATCTCCGTGCGCACCAGGTGGGTGGCCAGGTCGCGGTCGCCGAGCCCGAACCAGGTGGGCTCCACGCCGTAGGCCGCCAGCTCGTCCTTGGCGTTCCAGGTCTCGTCGCGCCGACCCCAGCCGCGCTCGAGGTCGATGCCCTCGCCGAGGGTGTACATCACCGTGTCGAGATCCGGGCACACCTTGAGCCCGTGCAGCCAGATGTCGTCGGCGGTGTTGGCGACGACCGTGACCTCCGCGTCGCGGTCCACCCCCGGCACCAGCCCGCGGCGTACGCCGTGCAGCAGGCCGCGCAGGAACGTCGCGCCGCCGACGCCCCCCGACAGCGCGGTGATGTGGTGCATGTGGGTAGCCTGCCGCACCGCTGAGCGCGGGATGCTAGCGGGTCGTCGTAGCGTCCGCAGGCGAATGCCAATACCAGATCTTGCCTTGACTTCCGGTGTACGACAGGCGTGTAATTCCCACAGTGTTCTTCGTCGGCAGGCGAACGAACACGGGTCGAAAACACAGGATTGAAAGAACACAGGGTCGAAAGGGCGATGACCGTGAGGGATCTATTTCTCCTCGATGGGGACGCCGAGGAGCCGGGTTGGCAGGAGCGCGCGCTGTGCGCCCAGACCGACCCCGAGGCGTTCTTCCCCGAGAAGGGCGGCTCGACGAGGGAGGCCAAGAAGGTGTGCCTGACGTGCGAGGTGCGCGGCGACTGCCTCGAGTACGCGCTGATGAACGACGAACGTTTCGGCATCTGGGGCGGGCTCTCCGAGCGCGAGCGGCGCAAGCTCAAGAAGAGGGCGGTCTGACTCGAGACCGGTGACGGTCCCGGGCCGTCGGGTCGGGCCCTCGCGCGGATTCGGGAGCGTATCGGCCCGCCGCTAGTGTGAACGACCGTGGATCAGGCAGTCGTGGCTCTTCTCGTCAGCCACGACGGGGCCCGGTGGCTACCGGCGGTCATCGACGGCCTTCGCTCCCAGACGGCTCCGATGTGCGGGGTCGTCGCGGTCGACACCGGGAGCCGTGACGAGAGTCCCGACCTCCTGCTCGACAGCTTCGACGAGGTCGCCACCCTGACCGGCCGCGCGGCGTACCCGGAAGCGGTGCGGACCGGTCTGGAGCAGGTCCCGGCCTCGGGCCCCGGCAGCCCCGAGTGGATCTGGCTCCTGCACGACGACAGCAACCCCGCCCCCCAGGCCCTGGAGCGGCTGCTGGCGGCGGCAGCCGACGACCCGACCGCGGACATCCTCGGCCCGAAGCTGCGCGAGTGGCCCTCGCTGAAGCGCCTGCTCGAGGTCGGGGTCACGATCTCGGGCACCGGCCGCCGCGAGACCGGGCTCGAGCCGGGGGAGTACGACCAGGGCCAGCACGACCAGGTCCGTGAGGTCCTCGCGGTGAACACCGCCGGCATGCTGGTCCGGCGCAGCGTCCTCGACGAGCTCGGCGGGTTCGACGACAACCTCCCGATCTTCGGCAACGACATCGACTTCGGCTGGCGGGCCGCCGTCCGGGGACATCGGACCGTCGTGGTTCCCGATGCCATCGTGTTCCATGCGGAGGCCGCCCACCGCGGCACCCGGCGTACACCGCTCACCGGCCGGCACACGCACTACCAGGAGCGGCGCGCGGCGCTGTTCACCCTGCTCGCCAACGCCCCCGCCCGGAAGCTGCCCTGGCAGGTGGTACGGCTGGTGCTCGGCACGCTCCTGCGGATGGTCGGCTTCTTCGTCGTCCGCTCGCCGGGGGAGGCGCTGGACGACCTGGCCGCCCTGCTCTCGGTCTGCTTCAGCCCGCGCGAGGTGCGCCGTGCCCGCAAGGCCCGCCGCGTCCCGCCGACTGACGCTCGGGGGCGGACCGACCCGGATCAGCTGCTCGCGCCATGGTGGGTGCCGTACCGCCACGGCCTCGACTTCGTGGGCGACATCGTCAACGCGGCGTTCAACCAGGCGCAGGACGTCGCCGATCGGCGCCGCGCGGCGAAGGAGACCGTGGCGCCGGTCCCGATCCGGCGCCCGACGATGGTCGACGACGACGCGCCCGAGGAGGACACGGGGCTCGTCGCCCGGTTCTTCACCAACCCTCTGGCCCTGGCGCTCGCGCTGGTGGTGGTGCTGTCGGTGTTCGGCGCGCGAGAGGCGTTCGGCCAGGTCACCGGTGGTGGCCTGGCGCCGGCCCCCGCCAGGGCCACACATCTGTTGCGTCTGTGGGGCGAGTCGTGGCACGCGCTCGGGACCGGCACGGCCGTCCCCGCCCCGGCGTACGTCGTCGTGATGGGTGTGCTCGGCTGGGTGCTGGGCAACAGCGGAGCCGCTGCCGTCTCCGCCGTCCTGCTGCTCGCGGTCCCGCTCGGGATCTGGGGTGCGTGGCGGATGCTGCGCGTGGTCGGGCGCCTGGTCGACCCGGGCGGCTCACCGCGCTGGCTGGTCGCCCTGGGCGCCGTGACCTACGCGTTGGTCCCGGTGACCTCCGGCGCCTTCGGAGACGGGCGGCTCGGCGTGGTCGCGGTGGGAGTGATCCTGCCGTTCCTGGCTCACGCCGCCCTCGGCTTCGCCGACCCCGAACGCGACCGGCGCTGGCGTGCCGCCTGGCGCACCGGCCTCCTGCTCGCACTCGCCGCGGCGTTCGAGCCGGTGGCCTGGGTCTTCGCCGCCGCCCTCACCCTCGTCCTGCTCGTCCTCGCGACCGCGGTGACGCGCCGGCTCCCGCGGGGCCGGGACGTGCTCGGTCCGCCGCTGGTCACCCTGGGAGCGGCCCCGGTGCTGCTGCTCCCGTGGTGGCTGCCCGCCCTCCAGCACGGCGCGGCGTCGCTGCTGCTGATGGAGACCGGTCGCCAGCCCTACCCGTCGCTGACGTACGGCGACTTCCTGCTCGGTCGGTTCGGCTCCGGCGAGGGTGGGCCGGGGTGGCTCGGCGCGCTCCTGCTGGTGCTCGCGGCGGTGGCGCTCGTCCCGCGGTCCACGCGCATCCCGGTGCTGGCGACCTGGCTGGTCGCCGCCGCCGCCGCCGTCACCACGACCGGACTGTCCCTGGTCCCACTCCCGCTCCCGGGGGGGTCGGTGCGGCCGGGCATCGCGATGATGACGGTGGTGCTGCACGGCTGCTTCGTGCTCGGCGCCATGCTGGGTGCCCAGGGCCTGATCACGATCCTGCGGCGGTCGCGGCGTGAGCATCACGAGGTGCTCCTGGTCGGGCTGGCCGTGGTGGCCGCGATCATCCCCGCGTTCGGGCTCGGTTGGTTCGTGTGGGAGGGACCGGGCGACCTCGCC
>JAICSC010000207.1 GCA_025937085.1 Nocardioides sp. | reverse complement strand
CCGGCGCGCGTCCGGATACGGGTGGCGGGTCGAGAACTCGACGCCGGCCAGGAGCGTGGCGACCGTGCCCGAGTCGGCCAGGGCGGCGACGTCCTCGTCGTCGAGGTAGGTGCAGTGGTCGACGGCGGTCAGGCCGAGCTCGCAGGCCAGGCGTACGCCGGGTCCGGGGCCGAGCTGGTTGGCGTGCAGGCGTCCCCGGAGGCCGGCCGCCGCCCCGGCCTCGAGAACGGCCCGGGACTGGTCGGCGTCGAACGCGCCGGACTCGCAGAACGCGTCGATCCAGCGCGCATGGGGGGCGCACGCCTCGAGCATCGGGCCGGTGACCAGCGCGACGTACTCCTCGGGGGTGCTGCCGTCCGGCACGACGTGGGCGCCGAGGAAGGTCGTGTCCTCGGTGAACTGCCGGGCGACCGCGAGGCTGCGCGCCTCGTCGTGGACCGTGAGGCCGTACCCGCTCTTGATCTCGACCGTGGTCGTGCCCTGCCGGCGCATCTCGTCCACGAGCCTGGCGACATGACTGGTCAGCTGCTCGTCGGTCGCGGCGCGGGTGGCGGCGACCGTGGTGCGGATGCCGCCGGCGGCGTAGGGCTCTCCCGCCATCCGGGCGGCGAACTCCGCAGCGCGGTCACCGCCGAAGACCAGATGGGAGTGGGAGTCGACGAACCCCGGGATCACCGCGCGGCGGCCGGCGTCGACCTGCTGGTCGCACTCCGGGGCGTCGACCGCCGGGCCGACCCAGGCGACCGTCGAGCCCTCCACGACGAGCGCGGCGTCCTCGATCGTGCCCAGGACGTGTTCGGCCGCGGGGTCATTCGTGACCAGCTCGCCGATGTTCGTGATCACGGTGCTCGTCATCGGCTCGTCATCGGCTCGTCATCGGCTCGTCATCGGCTCGTCATCGGCTCGTCTCCGGCGTCATCTCCGGCGTCATCCCCACAGTCTCCCGATCACGTCGTCCAGGTCGCGACCGAGCTGGTCGCGATCACTCTCGCGGAACACGACGCGGCCGTCGGCCACGACGTGCGTGACGTCCTCGGCCACAGCCGCGAACACGGCCGTCTGCTCATCGGCTCCGGTCCCCGCCGTACGCACGTGATCCGTCGCGATCGTGACCAGGTCGGCGCGCATCCCGGCCGCGATGGCACCCGCCTCGTCCTGCCAGCCGAGCGACTCGTGCCTGGTGGCGGCGGCCAGCAGCTCGGCGGCGGTCCAGTGGCCGCGCTCCTGGGTGGCGAGCCGCTCGTCGAGCTCGACCGCCCGCATCTCCTCGAACAGGTCGATCACCGCGTGGCTGTCGCTGCCGAGGGTGAGGGGGCTGCCGGCGTCGTGGAGCGCCCGGCCGGGCCCGATCCCGTCGCCCAGGTCACGCTCGGTGGTCGGACAGAAGCAGGCGTACGTCGAGGACCCGCCGAGCGCCGCCACGTCCGCTGCCGTCAGGTGCGTCGCGTGGACGGCCGTCGTGAGCGGCCCGAGCACACCGGAGTCGCCGAGCACCTGCGTCGGGGAGGCGCCGTACGCCGCGTGGCAGGCGTCGTTCTCGGCGACCTGTTCGGATAGATGCACGTGCAGCGCGCGGGCCGGATGCTCCGCGACGAGGCTCAGCTGGTCACGCACCACCGCGCGCACCGAGTGGATCGCCGAGCCGACCAGCGCGTGGGCGGCCTCCGGCAGCCTCGAGACGCGGTCGGACCAGGCGGCCGCGCTGCCGTCGCCGAACCGCACCTGGGGTCCTTCCAGGGGCTTGCCGAAACCGGAGCTCAGATAGCAGGCGTCGAGCAGCGTGATCCGCAGCCCCGCGCGCCTCGCCGCCTCGATCAGGACGAGACCCATCTCGTTCGGGTCGTCGTACGGCGTGCCGTCTGGCTGGTGGTGGAGGTAGTGGAACTCCCCCACGCCGGTGATCCCGGCCGCCACCATCTCGCGGTAGGTGACCGTCGCCAGGTCGAGGTACGTGTCGGGGTCGAGCCGCGCGGCCACGTCGTACATCTGGTCGCGCCAGCTCCAGAACGTCCCCCGGTCACGCTGGGTCCGCCCCCGCAGCGCCCGGTGGAACGCGTGGCTGTGGCAGTTCGCCAGGCCGGGGATGGTGAGGCCGGGGAGCCTCGCGATTTCCCCGCCCGGGCGGGGAAATCTGCTCTTGTTGGCCTCAGTCTCCCCCACCACGTGCCGATCTACCCCACCAGGTGTGACGGAAGCGAACCGCCCGTCCTCGATCTCCACCACCACGTCGTCCTGGATCGCGCCCGCGACCCACGCGCGCTCGAGGAGGTACGCCGTGGGGTCGCTCACGACGCCAGCCTCCGGAGCGTCTCGGCGAGCGCGTCGACCCCGGCCAGACAGTCCGGCATCTCGGCGTGCTCGGCCGGCGAGTGGGAGACGCCGGTCGGGTTGCGGACGAACAGCATCGCGCTCGGTATCCCCTGCGCGGACAGGATCCCCGCATCATGACCGGCCTGGGTCGGCAGGATCGGCCAGTCGCCGGCCTCGTGGTCGACGGCGATCCTCCACGCCAGGTCGGGATCGAAGTCGACAGCCCCCGAGACGGACTCCGGGGTGACGGCCAGCGTCGTCCCGTCCCGCCCGGCCCGCTCCTCGGCCTGTCGGATGATCGTCGCGACCAGCTCCGACAGCGCTTCGTCGGTCTCGCACCGCGCGTCCATCCAGGCGGTCACCGAGGACGGCACCGAGTTGGTCGAGTTCGGCCGGCTGTCGACCCGGCCGAAGGTGGCCCGCTGTCCGGCGACCCGCGCCTGCTTGTTCGCCGCCAGCGCCGTCATCGCAAAGGTCAGCATCGGGTCGCGTCGGTCCTCCATCCGGGTCGTCCCCGCGTGGTTGGGCTCGCCGGCGATCTCGAATCGGTAGCGCCCGTGCGGCCAGATGCGACTCGCCACACCCACCGCGTGCCCGAGATCGACCAGGGCCCGCCCCTGCTCCACGTGGAGCTCCACGAAGCAGTCGACTCGCGACGCGTCGAGCCACGGCTTCCGGTCGTCCGGCTCGAGGCCGACCCCGGTCATCGCCTCGTCGAGCCGTACGCCGAACGGGTCACGCAGGGCCCGGGCCTCGTCCCAGCCGATCGCGCCGGTGGCCAGCCGCGACCCCAGGCACGCCAGCCCGAAGCGCGACCCCTCCTCCTCGACGAAGACCGACACCCCGATCGGCCGGGCGGGTCGGAACCCGCGCTCCCTCAGCCGGTCGACAGCGGCGAGTCCCGAGACCACGCCGAGCGGGCCGTCGTACGCGCCACCGTCGAGCACGGAGTCGAGGTGCGAGCCGGTGACCACGCCCGGGAGGGGTGGCCCGACGTCGCCGACATCCCACCAGGCGATCTGGTTCCCGAACGGGTCGGTCTCGAGCCGCAGGTCACGCGCCCGCGCCTGCTCGACGAACCACGCGGCCAGCTCCCGTTCGGCGTTCCGGAAGGGCTGCCGGTAGTAGCCGCCGTCGTGCGACCCCTTCCCGATCGGCTCGAGGTCGGCCCACATCTGCTCGAAGTGGTCAGGCACACTCGCCCCCATGGAGTTCCAGGACGTCGTCCGTCGTCGCCGCATGATCCGTGAGTACGCCGACACCCCCGTGGACCCGGCGTTCCTCGACCGCGCCCTCGCCAACGCAGTACGGGCTCCGAGCGCCGGCTTCAGCCAGGGGTGGGCGTTCCTCGTGCTCGACCAGCCGGCGGACATCGAGACGTTCTGGGAGGTGACCACGTCGCCCGGCGAGCTGCCCGACAGCTGGCTGCGCGGGATGCGGACCGCACCGGTCCTGATCATCCCCTGCTCGAGCAAGGCGGCGTACCTCAACCGCTACGCCGAGCCCGACAAGGGCTGGACCGATCTCGACGAGGCGCGCTGGCCGGTGCCGTTCTGGCACATGGACGCCGCCATGGCGAGCCTGATGATCCTGCTGACGGCCGTCGACGAGGGACTCGGTGCCTGCTTCTTCGGCATCGAGCCGGCGTACGAGCGCGCCACTCGCGACGCCTTCGGCATCCCCGATGACTTCGATCCCGTCGGAGCCATCTCGCTCGGTCACCGACTGCCCGACGAGTCGCCGTCCGGCTCTCCGACGAAGCGGACGCGCAAGCCGCAGGCGGACGTCGTGCACCGCGGTCGCTGGACGTCCTGACACGACTCCAGTCCATCGGTACGACGCCACCGGGTCAACGCGCCACCCGGCCCGCGTCGTCTCGGATCCGAGAGGGCGGGGCCGGCCGGTCCCGGCCCGTGGCCGCTGGATGGGATGCTCGCCCGGTGAGCGACACCCACGGCCGGCCCCTGTCCTTCCCGCGCCACCGCGCCCGCACCCGCAACTTCACCCTGGGCCGGCCGAGGAGCGTCACCGTCGCCGACGACGGCTCACGCGTCGCCTTCCTCCGCTCGGGTGACGGCACCGACCCGGTCAACGCCCTGTGGGTGCTCGACGTCGAGAGCGCAGAGGAGCGGCTGGTCGCCGACCCCGTGCAGCTCCTGGCCGACGGGGACGACGACGTACCTCCCGAGGAACTGGCCCGGCGTGAGCGCATGCGCGAGATCGGCGGCGGCATCGTGGGGTACGACGCCGAAGCGGGCGCGACGAAGGCGGCGTTCGCCCTCTCCGGACGGCTGTTCCTGGCCGATCTCGTCGCCGGCGGCGCGACCGAGCTGCCGGCCGCCGGACCCGTCATCGACCCACGGCTCGACCCGACCGGCTCGCGGGTCGCCTACGTCACCGGCGGAGCGCTCCACGTCGTGGAGGCCGACGGCTCCCACGGTCGCCTCGTCATCGGCGAGGAGGCCGACGACGTCACCTGGGGCGTGGCCGAGTTCGTCGCGGCCGAGGAGATGGACCGCTCGCGGGGCTACTGGTGGGCGCCCGACGGGCAGCGGCTCCTGGTCGCCCGGGTCGACGAGTCGCCGGTGCGGCGCTGGCACATCGCCGACCCCGCTCATCCGGACCAGCCCGCCACGGAGACGCGCTACCCGGCCGCGGGCACGCCCAACGCCGCCGTCACCTTGGCGATCGTTGCGCTCGACGGCGGGCGCGTCGAGGTCGAGTGGGACACCGAGGTGCTCCCCTACCTCGCCACGGCCGGCTGGGCCGCCGGCCGCACGCCGTACGTCGTCGCCCAGAGCCGCGACCAGCGCAGCGTGCACCTGCGCGAGATCGACCCCGAGTCCGGTGCCACCCACCTGATCGGTGAGGAGACCAGCCCCACCTGGGTCGACCTGCACCCCGGACTGCCCGCCTGGCTGGCCGACGGCCGCCTGGTCCGGCTGACCGACCACCTCGACACCACCGCACTCGCCCTCGACGACGAGGTCGTCACACCGAGCGGCCTCCAGGTGGGCGCGGTCGTCGACGTCGGCGACGACTGGGTGCTGCTCGAGGCCTCGGACGAGCCCACCGAGCGCCACCTCTACCGCTGGTCGACGTCCGCCGGCCTGGAGCGACTCACGCAGACGCCCGGCATGTACCGCGGCGCCATCGGCGGCGACGTGCTCGCCGTCGAGTCCGCGACCCTCGACACCGCCGGCACCACCTGGACGATCTCCCGTGGCGGCACCGAGGTCGCGCGCCTCACGTCGTACGCCGATGCCCCCTCGACCCGTCCCCGGCCCCAGCTGGTCCGTGTCGGGACTCAGGAGCTCCGCACGGCCGTCCTCCTGCCGCGCGACGACGTGCGCCCCGACGGCCCGCTGCCCGTGCTGATGGCGCCGTACGGCGGGCCCCACTTCCGGATGGTGATGACCGCGCACAACGCCTACCTCGAGCCGCAGTGGTACGCCGACCAGGGCTTCGCCGTCGTCATCGCCGACGGCCGGGGCACCGGTGGGCGCGGGCCCGCGTGGGACCGCAGCGTCCACCTCGACCTCGCCGGGCCTGTCCTCGAGGACCAGGTCGACGCTCTCCACGGAGCGGCCGAGCAGTTCCCGGGCGAGCTCGACCTCGGTCGCGTCGGCATCTCGGGCTGGTCCTTCGGGGGCTACCTGGCCGCCCTGGCCGTGCTCCGGCGTCCCGACGTCTTCCACGCCGCCGTGGCCGGTGCGCCCGTGACCGACTGGAGGCTCTACGACACCCACTACACCGAGCGGTACCTGGGCGACCCGACCACCGATCCCGACACCTACCGCCGCAGCTCGCTGCTCGACGACGCGGCCGCCCTGCGGCGTCCGCTGATGCTCATCCACGGCCTGGCCGACGACAACGTCGCGTTCGCCCATACGCTCCGCCTCTCTTCGGCCCTGCTGGCCGCCGGCCGGCCACACACCGTGCTCCCACTGTCGGGGATCACCCACCTGGCGACGCAGGAGGTCGTGGCCGAGAACCTCCTGCTCCTCCAGGTGGAGTTCCTGCGGTCCGCGCTCGCCCACCCCGACGACGTCCCGGCCGGCGGGCCGGCGTGACCGGTGTGTCGGAAGCGGCCGTGGCGAAGCTCCGGGCCCTGGTCCGCATCCCGACGGTCT
>JAICSC010000368.1 GCA_025937085.1 Nocardioides sp. | reverse complement strand
GGTGCGCGCGGTGCCGACGGCCGATCCCGGCGAAGACAGCCGCCGTCGCCCCAGCGGCCGGGTGCGGCACGACGAGAAGATCACGATCTACGTGACCGCCGACGAGCTGCTCGACCTCGAGCACGCCCGACTCGAGCTGCGGCGTCACCACGGGCTGGCCGTCGACCGTGGCCGGCTCGTGCGCGAGGCCGTCGCCCTGGTGCTGGCGGACCTCGACGAGCACGGGCATGACAGCCTGCTCGTGCAACGTCTGTTCGAGGCCTGATCGAGGACGAAGACACCCACCCATGACCGTCGCCACCGTGTCCGGCGCCACGGGATCGGACGCCCGTTCGTCCGATCCTGGACTCGAGCCCACTCCCGAGGTGTCCCACACCTTCGAGGTGCGGTTGGACAACTTCGAGGGCCCGTTCGACCTGCTGCTCAACCTCATCTCCAAGCACAAGCTGGACATCACCGAGGTGTCGCTGTCGAAGGTCACCGACGAGTTCATCGCCCACGTGCGGGCCGGCGCGAGCCGTGAGGGGGCCTGGGACCTCGAGCAGACGTCGTCGTTCCTGGTCGTCGCCTCGACCCTGCTCGACCTGAAGTCCGCCCGGCTGCTGCCGCAGGGCGAGATCGAGGACGAGGAGGACCTCGCGCTGCTCGAGGCGCGCGACCTGCTGTTCGCCCGCCTGCTTCAGTACCGCGCCTTCAAGCAGGTTGCCGCCGTGCTCGAGGAACGGCTGGCGGGGGAGTCCCGGCGTCACCCCAGGGCCGTCGGCCTGGAGGAGCGGTACGCCGGCCTCCTGCCCGAGGTGCTGATCGGGATCGGGCTGGAGGCGTTCGCGGGGCTGGCCGCCAAGGCTCTGGAGCCGAAGCCGGAGCCGGAGCTCTCGCTGCAGCACATCCATGCCCCCGCCGTGTCGGTGCGCGAACAGGCCTCGCTGGTGGTCGACCGGCTCCGGCGTACGGGCACCATGACGTTCCGAGCGCTGTGCGGGGACTCGCCCGACACGATCACCACCGTCGCGCGCTTCCTGGCGCTGCTGGAGCTGTTCCGCGAGCACGTCGTCGCCTTCGACCAGGTCTCGCCGCTCGGTGAGCTGACCGTCCGGTGGACCGGCGGCGAGGAGGCGGAGGCGGAGGACTTCCGGATCGACGAGTTCGAAGGGGCGCCCGAGCAGGCCGACACACCGGACGAGGAGACACATGACTGAGGACGTGCTGGAGGTCGCGGTCGCCGAGGTGCGCCCGTCGCTCGAGGCGCTGCTGATGATCGCCGACCAGCCTCTGGACGAGTCGACCCTGGCCGCGGCCGTGGGGGCGCCCGTCGCGGAGGTGGCGTCGGCCCTGACCGAACTGGCCGAGGAGTACGCCGAGCAGGGCCGGGGCTTCGAGCTCCGCAACGTCGCGGGTGGGTGGCGCTACTACACGCGCGAGGAGTTCGCCCCGGTGGTGGAGGCCTTCGTGCTCGACGGCCAGCAGGCGCGGCTCACCCAGGCGGCACTCGAGACCCTCGCGGTGGTGGCGTACAAACAGCCCGTCTCGCGCGCCCGGGTCTCGGCGATCCGTGGTGTGAACGTCGACGGCGTGATGCGCACGCTGCTCACCAGGGGGCTGGTCGAGGAGGCGGGGGAGGACCACTCCACCGGCGCCCACCTCTACCGCACGACGTCGTACTTCCTCGAACGCATCGGCGTCACATCGCTCGACGAGCTCCCCGAGCTCGCGCCGTACCTGCCCGACCTGGACGAGCTCGAGGACCTCGAGGACGAGATCGGTGGGTCGCGGGCAGTGGTCTCGACAGGCTCGACCGACGGGGACGAGTGAGCGGACCCGACCTGGAGCGGGACGAGGAGGGGCTCGTCCGGCTGCACAAGCTCCTCGCTCGCTCGGGCGTGGCATCCCGGCGCAGGTGCGAGGAGCTGATGCTCGCCGGCGAGGTGACCGTCGACGACGAGGTCGTCACCCGCCTGGGCACGAAGGTCGACCCCACCACGGCGGTGATCCGGGTGTCCGGCAGGCGGCTGCCGCCGATGTCGCCGAACGTGTACCTGGTCCTGAACAAGCCGGTCGGGGTCACCTCGACGATGGCGGACCCGCATGCCGAGCGCACGCTCTCCGACCTGCTCGCCGACCGGCCGGAGCGGCTGTTCCACGTCGGACGCCTCGACACCGACACCGCGGGCCTGCTGCTGCTGACCAACGACGGTGAGTTCGCCCAGCGCATGGCCCATCCGTCGTACGAGGTGGACAAGACGTACGTCGCCGCTGTCGACGGGGTCGTGCACCCGAGCACGATCAAGCAGCTCCTGGCCGGGGTGGTGCTGGACGACGGTCCGGTCACCGTGTCGTCGGTGAAGCTGGTCGGTGGGCGCGGCACCGCGCGCTACGGCTCGATCGTCGAGCTGGTGATCCACGAGGGTCGCAACCGGATCGTGCGCCGTCTCCTCGACCACGTGGGCCACCCGGTGCAGCAGCTCACTCGCACCGCCATCGGCCCCATCGTCCTCGGCCGGCTGGGCGTCGGCGAGATCCGCGAGCTGACCCACGACGAGCTGGGAGCGCTCCTCGACGCGGCCCGCCTCTGAACCCGGACTGAACCCGGATCCTGAGGGGCGTGGACGCCGTCCACCTCGGGCTCGCCCCGACGTTAGGGTCGGTGCGTGGCAGTGAGGGCGGTGCGGGGCGCGACGCAGCTCGAGGTCGACGACCGCGACCACATGCTCCGACGGGTCACCGAGATGGTGACCGAGGTGATGGACGCCAACGGCTGGGACGTCGACGACTTCATCTCGATCATCTTCACCGCGACGACGGACCTGGTCTCGGAGTTCCCGGCGTACGCCGCGCGGGTGCTCGGGTTCACCGACGTCCCGCTGATCTGCACCCGCGAGCTCGAGGTCGAAGGGTCGATGCCGCGGGTGGTGCGGATGATGGCCCACGTCGAGACCGACCTGCCACGGGCGGACATCACCCACGTCTACCTCCACGGCGCGGCTGCGCTGAGGCGCGACCTCGCCCGGGTGCGAGCGGTCCCCGACGCGCC